>CALRUG020000081.1:0-14730 GCA_943371295.1 Synechococcus sp. UW140
CATGAAAATAAAGATTTACGGTTAGTCTGCGCTGGAGGAGGTGCTTTTAAAAATGCAGAATTAATACAAATGAACAAGTTGCAAATAAGTAGTCGTATAATCTACCAACCAATTCACGATAACGAGCAACTAGCTTCCTTATATAATCATGCAGAATGCTTGGTATATCCAAGTTTATACGAAGGATTTGGCTTGCCCATTATTGAAGCATTTGCTTGCGGTTGTCCAGTAATTACTTCTGAAGGATCAAGCACAGCAGAGATTGCAGGTGATGCGGCGGTTCTAATCAACCCAAATAATACAGATATAATGACCCAACAAATTCGGGAAGTCTTAAATGATAAGAACCTGCAAAATCACTTGGTTCAATTAGGCCATAATCGTGCACATTTGTTTAATTGGGATAAAACCGCCAATCAAACGCTCAAATTGTATCAGTCTGTATAAATTTAGCCTTTCAAACAAAGAAGATGAACGTAAAAGAAACAATCAGCCCAATAGATCATATTTCGGAAACCAGGTTACTTGATACAATTCCTACTTCAATTATTAAATCGCAATACAATACAATTGGTTTGAACGTAGACCGATTTTTTGAAGGCATAGAAAACATACAAATTAGAGAATGTATTCAAACGAAATATCGTTATTACACCCCTTTTTCGTGCATGGGCGACAACCAATTTTACCAAGATTTACAGCAAGCAAGTGGTAATTATTATCCCAATAAAAAATGGGAACATATTAAGGCATTGGAATTCATAAAAAAAAATGATCAAGTTTTAGAAATTGGATGTGCAACAGGGTATTTCTTGAAATCTTGTAACCAAAAACAAGCTATTACTACTGGTCTAGAATTAAATGAACAAGCAGTAAAAGAATCTGTTCAATCAGGTTTGAATGTAAAGAATATGCTAATAGAAGAGTTTGCAATAAATCATCAAAACCAATTTGATATTGTTTGCTCTTTTCAAGTGCTAGAACATATTCCAGATGTACATTCATTTATTAAAAATGGACTCTCCTGCCTTAAACCAGGGGGCTTATTTATTTTTGGAGTTCCGAACAACAATCCCTTTATTTTCAAACACGATAAGTTTCATACATTAAATCTGCCACCCCATCATGCAGGTCTATGGAACGAAGAAAGCATACAAAAAACAGCAACTTATTTTAATTTAGAAGTGAAATACTTAGCTATTTCACCTTTAATGGAGGTTAAAGAATGGTACCTGACTCAAGTTGAGCATTATAAATCTAAAAAACCTGCACTATCCTTTTTGTTGAATCTAATACCACGTCCTATTTATAAAATCACGTTGAGAATTTTTGCAAATTTTATTAAAGGGAAAACGATTTTAGCTGTATTAAAATATTCACCAACCAGCTAAACCCAAGCGCTTTTTAATTTTAAATAACCATTTTCCAAAATTCGTTTGTAACAACCAGTGCAAAATACGCAATCGCATTTGCCATATTCTGCATTTAAGCGAGAACCCAAAATAATGTTCGTAAATACTAATATTATCTTTTAATGATTGCAAATAATTTTTGGTACTAATCCCAGAATCATCAAATATAGCAATGGTTTCATTGATGTAACCATAAGGTTCTTTGGCAATACGGCACATCAAATCATAATCCATGGCTATTTTAAAATCATTGTTAAATAAGCCAATTCTGTCGTACACTTCTTTTTTGACAAACCAGGTGGGGTGCGCTACACTTCTCATTCCACGATATAATTTGCTCGCATCAAATGGTTTCCCTATCACAATGATTTCTCCTCCCCGCTTCACTTGAATATTTCCGCTAGACCAACCAATATGAGGATGTTGCGCATAAAATTGTTTTACCCATTCCATTACATTGTTGGAAGCATAGGTATCTCCAGCATGTAATAGATGGGTGATGGAATGTTTAGCATTCAAAATGCCTTTGTTAAAAGCATCTCCAATTCCCTTATCTCTTTCGTTGATCCATCTTCTATAACTTGGCTGAGGATAGCTTTGCAGCCAATTGGCAATTTCCTCACTAGTAGAACCATTAATAATCAAGTGTTCATCGGGATGAACCGTTTGTTCATCCACAGACTGACATGTTTTTTGTAAATCTGAAAGATTATTAAAACAAATACTAATAACGGTTATTGCATTCATGAAAGATCTGCTGGTTGTAATTGTTTCAGTTTTTGGTGGAATAACTCGATAGCGCTTAATTTTTCTGGACTCAGATTGTATTGAATATTTTGGGTGTAATAAGTATTTAAATCATAGTGAGGATAAGATTGCTCCGCAACTACTTCGTCTAAATGTTTTATTCCATAACCTAATGCCCTATTGAAAGCATCAATAAAATCTGGATCAATGGGCTTATTGGCAACCCAGGCTGCAAAAACAAAGGGCAAACCCGTATGATTATTCCAAGCAGTAGCAAGGTCATACATATAGGGAGAAATTAAGCGTTGTTCTAATGCCCGATCCCCAATGACCACCCCCGCCGTGGTTCCTTTAATTTGGTCTCTAAAATCAAGGGAGGCTGATTCAATTTCCACTTCTAGCTGCCAGTATTCTTTTAGTAGAATCCTAGCCAAATTAACCGATGTACGACTTTGATAATCGAGTAATAGTTTTTTAACCTCCTGCAATGGCACTTCACTGAAAATAGCTACAGAAGCTACATCTTCTTCTGCAGAAATACAATAATCGGCAACAATATGTGCATTTTGGATAGAAGGAATCATTGCCACTGGTATAAGACCAATATCGATTTGGTCGTTTTTTAAGTCTGCAGCTATTCTGGCAGGGTAATCTTCAGTTAAAACTATTCGGTCTAGTAAGCCAGATCTTTTGATACCAAACATCATTGGTTTAGTATTTAAATAACTTACGGCTCCAACACGTATCTTCTTGTTCAATTCAGCTACTTTTGTACAAAGAAAAGATTAATTATAGTATTTAACTATTCCCTATTTAAAAATCATATGGAACTGACTCATTTAACAGCAATTTCGCCCATCGATGGCAGGTATAGAAAAAAAGTAGCACATTTAGACGAATATTTTGCAGAATACGCTTTAATTAAATATCGGGTATTGGTTGAAGTAGAATACTTCTTTTTTCTGGCAGACCAAAAGTTCTTTAAACTTCCTATTAAAGCAAGGCAATCCCTTCGTAAAATGTTGGAAAATTTCAGTTTAGACGATGCCAAGCAAATTAAACAATTGGAGTCGGTTACCAATCACGATGTAAAAGCAGTAGAGTATTTTTTAAAGGAGCAAGTTGAAAAATCGGGGATTGGTCATTTAAAAGAATGGATTCACTTTGGGTTAACCTCACAAGACATCAATAATACGGCCATTCCTTTAAGCTGGAAACATGCCATGGAACATGATTACTTACCAGCTTTAATCAACTTACAAAATATGATTTATTCACTTGCTGCTCAATGGAAAGAAATTCCGTTGTTGGCAAGAACTCATGGTCAAGCTGCATCCCCTACTAAACTAGGAAAAGAGTTCATGGTATTTGTAGAGCGATTACATAATCAAATTGAATTGTTTAGCAGCATCCCATATGCAGCAAAATTTGGGGGAGCAACGGGCAATTTTAATGCACACCATATTGCATTCCCTAAGAAGAACTGGGTATTATTAGGAAACAAATTTGTTGAGGACGTATTGGGCTTACAAAGAATGCAGTTTACCACACAAATAGAACATTACGATTCTTTGGCTGCTCATTTTGATGCACTGAAAAGAATCAATAATATTTTGATAGACTTATGTAGAGATATCTGGACCTATATCAGCATGGATTATTTTAAACAACAAACTAAAAAAGGAGAAGTAGGTTCATCGGCCATGCCGCATAAAGTAAACCCGATTGATTTTGAAAACGCAGAAGGTAATTTAGGTATTGCCAATGCATTGCTAGAACATTTAAGCGGCAAACTTCCCATCAGCAGGTTGCAAAGGGATTTAACAGATTCTACCGTTTTAAGAAATATGGGAGTTCCGATGGGCCATATCAGCATTGCAATTCAGTCATTAGAAAAGGGTTTGTCTAAACTGATTTTAAATGAGCAAGCAATTAAAGCAGATTTAGACAACAATTGGCCTGTAGTTGCTGAAGCTATTCAAACTATTTTACGAAGAGAAAACTATCCAAATCCATACGAAGCATTAAAAGATTTAACCAGGGGCAAACAAAAAATTGATAAAGCCACTATTCACCAATTTATCAATTCGCTTAAAATAAGCGCTGCACTAAAGAAAGAATTAAAAGCTATTTCTCCCTCAAATTATACTGGCGTTAACCCTGTTTATTAGTTTGGTATTGAAATTGCTTTATTAACCTGATTTTTAAAAGTAAAATGCTCAGCCCTGCGTAAATTTTTGATCATATTCAGGAAATTGATTTTAATCCTATTAACAGTAATTATTCTACTGTTTTTAGCGATTCAAACAGATTTTGTTCAAAACGCATTGGTTCAATATGCAACAAGGAAGTTGAGTAATTCATTGGGGGCGGAAGTTCGTATCAATAAAGTCAGCTTCTCACTTTTTAGTAAAGTGAATATGGATGGGACTTTAATTAGAGATCAAAAAAAAGACACTCTGTTGTATGCGGGTAGCTTAAAATTAAATATTACCGATTGGTTTTTCTTAAAAGACAAAGCAGAATTAAAGTTTATTGGACTAGAAAATGCTGTAGTTAAACTTCAAAGAAAGGATTCCATTTGGAACTACCAATTCATTGCTGACTATTTTAGTGCACCAAAGTCTACTAAAAAGAAGAAAAATGGATTTGAATTGAATCTGAAAAAGATCAATCTTAAAAACGTACATTTTATTCAAAATGATCTTTGGGTAGGTACTCAAAATACCATAAAGCTGGGTGCTTTAGAAGTAGATGCCGAAAAAATTGATTTTGTCAAAAACAGCTATCAAATTAATGATATAACCTTAATTGAACCAAGGGTTATTTTACAAAACCTAGAAGGATTAAGACCTCCCAAGCTGAAAAAAATTAGTCCCTATTATGATGGGAAAGAAATGTATTTTAATCCAACAGGTATTGGTATTAAAGTAAAAAATATAAAAATTAGTGATGGCTCATTATTTATAGAGGGCAATACCAACAAAGCTAGAAAAGGATTTGATGAAGCACATATAGAACTTTTCAATTTGAATGGAACTTTAAATGCATTCTCATTTAACAAGGACACTATAACAACCAAAGCTAAAATCAGGGTAAAAGATAGAAGTGGGTTTGAATTAAGAAAATTGGCGGCAGACATCAAGTTCACTCCACAAATAATGGAATTCCGCAACCTTGATTTGCAAACCAATAAGAGTAAACTAGGCAGTTATTATGCAATGCGTTACAAAGACTTCAACAAAGACTTTGCCGACTATATTAACAAAGTAACGATGGTTGCAAAGTTCAGCAACACAAGCATTCATAGTGATGATATTGCCTATTTTGCTCCAGAATTAAAAGGATGGGGTAAACATATTGTACTGGGTGGAAATTTTGAAGGAGTGGTATCTGCCTTTAATGTAACTGCCCTCAAAGCAAGTATCGGGGCCAATACTCAATTAACAGGCAATCTGATGATGAAAGGTTTGCCCAATATAAATACTACACAAATAAAACTAAACAATGGTACCCTTCTAACCAATGCATACGATTTGGGTATTTTTATTCCTGAATTAAAAGGCATCACCAACCCCAATATAAGCGCACTAGGCAATATTACTTATAGAGGAGATTTTATTGGCACTATACAAAACTTTAATACTTCAGGGGTATTCTCCACCAAATTGGGAGGAGTACAAACCAATATCAGCTTAAAGTTACCATCTGTTGGAGAACCCTCTTTTGATGGATTCATCAGTACAAAAAGATTTAATTTAGGTAAATTCTTAAAAATTGACTCTTTAGGATTAATCAACTTCAGTGGAAAATTAACTGGAAGTAGTTTCAATATTGATAAGCTAAAAACAACATTTGACGGCACAGTTCATTCTGTTAATTTTAATAATTATACTTATACGAATATTATTGCCAATGGAACCATTCAGCGGAAGTCTTTTAATGGAGAATTAGAAATTGATGACCCCAATCTTGGATTTACCAGCAATGTGGAAGTTGATTTTAGTAAAGAGCTGCCCTTATTTAATATTGTAGGGGATCTTTCTAAAGCAGATTTATTTGCCCTTAAACTGATTAAAAATGAAATAAAAATAGCAGGTTTATTAGACGTCAATTTTTCGGGAAAAAATATAGACCAGTTTATTGGTTCGGCTAAATTATTAAATGCAAGTATTCAAAATCCAAATACGAGTATACAGTTTGATTCTTTAAACTTGACTTCAAGTTATAAAGACTCTATCAAAACTTTACACGTTGGAAGTAACGACTTTAATGCAAACATTATTGGCAAATTTGATATTGCCGAATTACCAGCTAGTTTTCAAGCATTCTTACACAACTATTATCCTGCTTACGTTCAATCTCCCAAAACAACTCCAAAGAACCAACAGTTCAATTTTACATTTAACACTTTTTATATTGAACCTTATTTTAAAATATTCACCAATAAAATAAGCGGATTCAATGATGTGAATATCAATGGCTCTATTGATACAAAAAATATTGCTTTAGGTATAAATGCATATGTACCATATGGTAAATATGATCGGTATGCAACTACGGGCTTTCAATTGGAAGGCAAGGGTAATTTTGACTCTTTAAGTGTAACAACCAATATCAAAAACATTGAAATTGGCGACAGTTTAAACTTGCCTAATTCTGTTATCAATATTACTTCAGCAAAAGACCATTCCATCGTTTCCATCAATACCAAAGCCAATAGCACTTTAGATGATGCTTCTCTTTTAGCCGATGTATATACTTTAGAAGATGGAGTAAGAATTATGTTCAGGCCATCTAGCTTTGTGTTAAATGAAAAACGTTGGACTATTGAAGAAAAAGGGGAATTAATCATTCGGAAAAATTTATTAAGTGCAAGTAATGTTCAGTTTGCACAGGGAGGATTCCAAGAAATTAAAGTTGAAACAGAAGAAGAAGATGGAGGAAATACCAGTAACCTTATTGTGAAATTAAAAAATATTGTTCTGGGCGATATCACTTCTTTATTCCTCAAAAAGGAAACCCTAGAAGGAATTGTTAGTGGAGAGATTAGGCTTTCAGAATTTTTAGGAGACTTTTCAGCAAAAGCAACTTTAAAAGCAGAAGAATTTAGGTATGATCAAGATTCTATAGGTGTTGTAAATATTGATGCTGACTATGATAGCAAAACAGGTTTAATTCCATTTAAAATTAAATCTCCCAACAAAAATTATGATTTGATTGCTGATGGATCATATAATGTAAAAGACAGTACTGGTAATTCATTTAACACCAAGATCCAATTAAATGAAACTAAGATTGATATTATAGAAAGTTTACTTACTGGACTTTTTAGCAATTTAGATGGCCTTGCAAAAGGGAATTTAAGTATCAGTGGAGACTTAAATGCGCCACAACTAATTGGAGATATTAGTTTAAAGAACGCAAAACTGAAGGTAGAATTCACGCAAGTTGAATACACCATAGATTCTGCAGAACTAAAATTTAGCGAAGAGGGAATAGACTTTGGAAGATTCAATATTAAAGACATCTATGGAAATACCGGAACTGTAACAGGTAAACTACTGGAAAAGGGATTCAAGGATATGGCATTTGATTTTGATCTCAGAACCGAGAAATTATTGATGATAGATACCAAGGCCAAAGACAATGAGCAATTTTATGGCAAAGCAATAGGCAAAGCTACTTTAAGTTTTAAAGGCCCAGAATATGATTGCAGAATGAATATAGTGGCTGAAGCAAATGATAGTTCACATATTACTATACCCAATAAACAAAGCAAAGAAAGCGGATTTGCCGACTTTATCGTATTCAAAACCTATGGAACAGAATTGCAAGAGTCACGCAAAAAAAGCAATTTCAATTTAACTGTAGACCTAGATGTTACCGCCAATAATAAAGTACAGATTGATGTGATATTAGACGAAATAAACGGAGATATCATTAAAGCAGAGGGAAATGGAAGATTGATTATTAAAGCAGGAACCATTGAGCCTTTAACGATAAAAGGTAGATACAATATTGAAAGAGGAAATTACGATTTCAATTTTCAATCCTTATTAAAAAAACCATTTGAATTATTACCGAATTCAAATAATTATATTGAATGGAATGGAGATCCATTTAAGGCAGTGATGAGTATTGACGCGCAATACACGGCAGAACGAATTTCACTTTCCGATTTAATTGGAAACAATATATTTAGTGGAACAGTTAAAGGATACCGTGGTGATGTTTACGTAATTGCAGAATTAAGGAATCAATTGAGTAAGCCAGATATTAGTTTTAGATTAGACTTCCCACAGGGAAGCCCAGTAAAAAACGACAATGAATTTGCAGCATTTTTAAATAGAATACAAAGAGACGAAAACGAAATTTTAAAACAGGTTTCGTTCTTGATTGTTTTTGGAACTTTTGCACCACCCGGAGAATTTAGTAATAGAAGTGGCAGTAATCCTTATAATATCAGTTCACTTGGAATAAATACACTTTCACAAGTATTAACCAATGAAGTGAACAAAGCCTTATCTGGCTTACTCTATAAGCTCACGGGTGATAGAAGTTTGCGTTTTGACCTTGGCGCTTCCTTATATAATAGTTCAAGTATTTTTGGAACAACAGGCGGGAATGTACAATCCAATAGCAGTGTTTTAGATCGTTCTAGAGTAAACTTTAAATTGGGCAAGAGTTTTTTAAACAACAATGTAATCGTCACATTTGGTGGAGACCTTGATTTTAATTTAGGTGCCAGCTCTAGTGTTCAAAATGGTAATTTCCAATGGTTGCCAGACTTAAATATTGAAATCATATTAACCAAAGACAGAAAATTAAGGGCAATTGTTTTCAATAAAAATAGTTTAGATATCAGCGGATCTAACTTCGGTAGAAGAAATAGAACGGGTGCAAGTATTTCATATAGAAGAGACTTCGAAAAGCTGTGGGGTAATAAAGAAAAAGAAATCATCATTCAATCTCCTATTCAAAAAAATTAATGAAGTAGGGACTCAGGTATTTTTTTGCAACCTTTCAATTTGTAAACATAAAAGTAACGAACTACGCCCCCACCCCTTTGTTGTAATAGTTTCTCTGGCTTTTCAACTGTATTAAAGTAAGCACCATAAGCATCCACCACATTCAATGGCAAATTAGAGGGGACAATGGCATATGCATCTTGACCTAATTGTAATGGAATACGATCCTTATTTAACCAAGCAAATTGATGAAGGTCTTGCAATTTACCTATTCCAATTAAAGGCATGCCAAGTGGTCTTGCAACATAAAATTCGAGATGCCCTCCTGGAAACCATTTATTGGTGAGCAATACGGCACCTTCTTTGATTTCGCCTTTCTCTAAGTCTTCGGCTACCATTAATTTGAAATTCTCTCCTAATTTATTCCAACCAGATAAATCTAAAGTAGGGCAATACTCTCCGAAAGAATCAGGCGATTTGGATCCAAAATTAATGGGTGAAAACTTTACAGTAAGGGTAGCTCCAATCAATACAACCAGCACTAAGCCCATTGCTAATTTAAGTGACCAAGGAAAGAAATTAGGTTTGCCTTGTTCAAACCAACCAGCTACTAAAAAATAGAGTGGAATATACGCTGGTCCTGACCAATGCGGCAAAGTAGGGTTAAATAAAGCAACACCCCAAAATACCAACAACATAGGTAAGCTCATGCACAATAACCAAATGCCAATTCGATTTTGTCTAAACCTAAATTTTCGCAATGCAAAAAAGAGTACCGACATGCAAACCAGAACAAATACAATGGGATTTTGGTAAGCAAACTCTCCTATTATCTCTTGTATAAAAGAATCGAATTGTATACCCGTATTCGTTACCCTTTCAGAATGAAAACGGTAAGTAATAAAATTGTATTGGATATTCCAATACAATATAGGTGCGAAGCATAGGATGGTTACAAGAGCTGAAATATACAATCTCGGATTGCTTAGCCAATTCCTTTTTTGTAGCAGAATAAATAGTCCAAAGCCAGCCCATAGAAATAATGCGTGTACTTTACAAAGCGCAGCTAAACCAATAATCAATCCCAATAAAAGCCAAATGCCCCAATTATTTTCATCCGATTTACGCAACATCAAATGCGCCATAATATAGAGCGCAGCAGTCCAAAAGGGCATTTGTGGAGAATCGGGCAAAATAAAAAAACCTGCAATAAATCCTGTGTAAATAGATGCTGAATATAAAATGGCAGCATACCATCCCATTCTTTCACTGGATAATAACTTTCCAATTTTAAAAATGAACCAAGTAGATAAAGCCGATGCTATTATACTTCCTAAACGAAGAGATATTTCTGAAGCCCAAAATCCATTGAAAGTAAATAAACGCATCATCCATCCTACCATCGGGGGATGATCAAAATAATTCCAGTCTGGTCTGAGTAAATAAGTCCAATAATACACTTCATCATTGCCCAACTCCAATAAAGGAGCGAACAGAAGTTTAATTAAAATATTGATACCGATGAGGTATAAAACTGGTCTTGTATAGGATTTTACCAACAGCATGGGGGAAGCTGGTTATTTTAATGGCTAAAGTACGTAAAATTTGATTGAAGCGACTTTAGGCATGTTGTTGATGAAGAAACCATTCAATGGCAAGTTTATATCCATTGAGCCCTAAACCAGCAATCGTACCCACCGCTTTTGCAGAAACATGCGATAATTTTCTAAAATCTTCTCTTGCATGAATATTGCTGATATGTACTTCAATTACTTTAGCTTGAATGGATGCAATGGCATCTCCTATTGCAACACTAGTATGCGTATAACCACCAGGATTAAGAATAATTCCATCCATTTCAAAGCCATGCAATTGCAAAGCATCAATTAATTCTCCTTCTATATTCGACTGAAAATGGACCAACTGAACTGCAGGAAAAGTTGATTGGAGTTCTTCAAAAAAAGATTCAAAGCTTTGACTTCCGTAAATGTTTGGCTCTCGCTTACCAAGTAAGTTCAAATTAGGTCCATTAATGATGGCTATTTTCATTGCTTGAAATTACTGCATCATTTCTACAAAACGATCAAATAAATAACGGCTATCGTGTGGACCTGGAGTACTTTCTGGATGGTACTGAACACTAAATGCAGGTCGGTCTTTTAATCTAATACCCTCTATTGAATCGTCATTCAAATTTACATGCGTAACTTCTACATTCGGGTGATTCTTCACCGCAACAGGGTCTACACCAAAACCATGGTTTTGGGTAGTTATTTCGCATTGACCTGTAATGATGTTTTTTACGGGGTGATTTAAGCCTCTGTGTCCGTGGTGCATTTTAAATGTTGGAATATCATTCGCCAAAGCCAATAACTGATGACCTAAACAAATACCGAATACTGGTTTCTTTTCAGCTAAAATTTCTTTAACGGTAGTAACTGCATAAGGCATTGCTGCAGGATCACCAGGGCCATTAGAAATAAAATAGCCTGTTGGATTAAATTCTTTTAACCTATTCAATGGTGTTTTAGCAGGATGAACACGAATATGCGCCCCTCTGCTTACTAAGCATTGTAAAATATGTTGTTTTACTCCAAAGTCTAGTACAGAAACTTTTATGGCAGAATTAGTATCCCCCATTTCATATTCAGTGGTCGTACTTACAGTACTAGCTAATTCTTGTCCATCCATATTAGGTACCGCTTTCAATTGTTCTTTTAATTGATCAACAGATACCTCTTCCGATGAAATAATACAATTCATTGCGCCCTCAGTTCGAATATGTGCCACCAATGCCCTGGTATCAATACCGTCAATAGCAACAATATTGTTATCAACCAAATAAGCATTCAAATCTTGATTTGCTTGATGTCTACTAAATTGCTCTTCCAAATTTCTTGCAATTAATCCATGAATTTTAACCGAGCTACTTTCTACGTCTGTTTCTTTTACCCCATAGTTCCCAATATGTACGGTATTCATGATCAACACCTGACCAGTATAACTTGGGTCAGTGAATACTTCTTGGTAACCGGTCATACCAGTATTAAAACAAATTTCACCAGTAGCTGTTCCGATTTTACCAAATGATAAACCATGAAAAACATGTCCATCTGCAAGAACTAATATTGCGGGTTTTCTAGTTGTAGTAGACTGTGGCATAGTTGCTATTATGAGTGCAAAAGAAAATCAATTTTATTAAAAAAACCAATGAAGTTGCTAACATTGATTATATGAAAAAAGGCAAAACCGAAACGATTTTGCCTTTTATTTTTTAGAACCACTTCATAAATTATTCAGCGGCTTTTTCTTCAGTTGAAGTAGCTTCAGGTGCAACTACAGTTTCTTCGTTTTCTGCTTTTTTAGGAGCACGACTACGACGAGTTTTCTTAGCTGGCTCAGTTGCAGTAGCAACAGATTTACCATAGATCTCATTGAAATCCACTAGTTCAATCATTGCTTTTTCTGCGTTGTCACCCGGACGAATACCGAGTTTCAAAATACGAGTGTAACCACCCGGACGTGAAGCAACTTTAGGACCTACAACGGTAAAAAGTTCTTTAACAGCAGCCTTATCTTGTAACTCAGCAAATACTAAGCGATGATTGTGACTGATCTGAGATGCAGACTCATTCTTCTTAGTCTTAGTAATCAATGGCTCAACATAAGCTCTTAATGCTTTAGCTTTTGCTAAAGTAGTAACGATACGCTTATGCGTGATTAATTGACTTGCAAGGTTTTGCAATAATGCTACTCTGTGTGCCTTCTTACGGCCTAGGTTGTTGATTTTGTCTCCGTGACGCATGACATTTAAGTTTTAACTCCACACCGTGTCAGGATTTGTGGAGGATGCCATTCCAAATTAATTTGGAACAGCGTGATGAATTAATTATCTAAATTATCTAGTCCAAGTTTACCAAGATCCATTCCGAAGCTTAGTCCTCTTTCAGTTAATACTTGTTCAATTTCAGATAAAGATTTCTGACCAAAGTTTCTAAACTTCATCAAATCTTCTTGCTCATACTGAACCAATTCGCTCAAGCTGTTAATTTTAGCAGCTTTCAAGCAATTGAATGCACGTACAGAAAGATCTAAATCTTCTAGAGGAGTCTTCAATACTTTACGTAGTTGTAAAACGTGCTCGTCTACTACATCTTCTTTCTTATCTTCTTTGTTATCAAAAGTGATGTTTTCATCAGTAATGATCATCAAATGTTGAATCAAAATACGAGAAGCTTGCTTTACAGCATCTTCAGGATGAATAGTTCCATCCGTAGCAACATCTAAGATTAGTTTCTCATAATCAGTTCTTTGTTCAACACGATAGTTTTCAATGGCGTATTTTACGTTCTTGATTGGCGTGTGAATAGAATCGATAGCGATGTAACCAAATGGTGCATCTTTTACTTTATTTTCTTCAGCAGGTACATATCCACGACCTCTTGCGATGGTCAATTCAATGTCTAGCTTAGCTGTAGGATCCATTGTGCAGATCAACAAATCAGGATTCATTACCTGGAAGCTAGGAGATTGCTCTCCAATCATTCCTGCGGTGAATTCGCTGCGACCTTTTACAGACAAGTTGATTTTCTCAGAAGTTAACTCTATATCGGCGTTTCTTTTAAAACGAACCTGCTTTAAGTTAAGGATCATTTCGGTAACATCTTCGGTGATGCCTTTGATAGTAGCAAATTCATGGTCTACACCATCAATTTTGATACCCACAATTGCATAACCTTCTAATGAACTCAACAGAACTCTGCGAAGTGCATTACCAATGGTTAAACCGTATCCTGGCTCAAGAGGGCGAAATTCAAACTGACCTTCAAAATCAGTTGCTTTCTGAAGAACGATTTTGTCTGGCTTTTGGAAGCTTAATATTGCCATTTTAAAACGTGTTTTACTTATTAGGTGAATAGAAAAAATTACTTAGAGTACAATTCTACGATCAACTGCTCCTTAATGTTTTCAGGAACGTGCTCGCGCTCTGGCATCGTAATGAACGTACCTTTTTTCTCGGTTTCGTTCCAATCTAACCAACCAAACTTAGGGTTCTTACCACGAGTTTTGCTAGTAATACCAGAGTTGTCAGCACTCTTAGGACGATAAGCAATAATATCACCTGGCTTACAAGTGTAAGAAGGGACATTCATGATTTCGCCGTTTACAGTAATATGCTTATGGTTAACCAACTGACGCGCTTCAGGGCGGCTAGCAGTTAATCCCATGCGGAAAACTGTATTGTCTAAACGTGCTTCTAATAATTTAATCAGGTTTTCACCGGTAACACCTTTTAAACGTTGAGCTTCTTCAAAAGTTTTACGGAACTGGCGCTCCAATACACCATAAGTGTATTTTGCCTTTTGTTTCTCTCTTAACTGTAGCGCGTATTCGCCTAAAGTTTTACGTTTACGGGCAGCACCATGCTGTCCGGGAGGGTTAGAGTTTTTGCCTAACCACTTTGCGTTTCCTAAAATAGGTTCGCCAAAGATTCTGGAGATTTTGGTCTTAGGACCTGTGTAACGTGCCATAGTTTAAATTTTCATTTCGATTTTTTTAGAATTCGTTGCTTCGATCGGTTAAAAATCGTAAAAAATGAA
>CALRUG020000082.1:0-12500 GCA_943371295.1 Synechococcus sp. UW140
ATACTGAATTACATGAAGAAATCATCGCTCTATAAAGGTTGCCTAGAACCTATCTTATTAAGGCTATTAAAAGACAATGGCAGAATGTATGGCTATCAGATGACCCAAATGGTAAAAGAGATAACGAAGGGGGAACTCAGTATTACTGAAGGTGCCCTCTATCCGCTTTTACACAAATTAGAGGAACAGGGTATTGTAGAAACGGAAACAGAAATGAATGGCAATAGAATGCGCAAGTATTACAGTTTAACCAAAGCAGGTAAAAAACAAACTTCACTTGCAATGGAAGAAATGAAAGCTTTTATGCAGAGTTTGGAATTCATTGTTAATCCTAAAACAGCCATAGGATGATTACAGATGCTCAATACGAGAGTCTCTTTGCTTTTTGCAGAAAGCACTATGTTCATTACTATGATGTGCAGGTTGAGCTAGTAGATCATTTAGCAGAAGCCATCGAAGAAAAAATGAACATGAACCCTAAGCTTAGTTTTGAACAAGCGCTAGACCAAGTGTATGTAGGCTTTGGCATCAAAGGGTTTGCTGATATAGTAGCCACCCGAATAGAGATGGTAAGTAAGAAAAGCAGAAAACAGAAATGGAAATTATTTTTTTCTTATTTCACTGTACCAAAAATTGCGATGACTATCTGTTTATATGCAGTTATATTATTATTGGGTCAATTTTTAACGCAAGATTATTTTAGAGGAGTTTTTCTCGCTGTTTTAGGTGTTTCACTTTTTGTTTTTGAAATTATTTATTCATTTCATCTAAATAGACTTTTCAAAAAGCAAATAAAAGAAATGATTTTTACTAATGAGCGACTATCAGGAATCATAGACACAGTATTTTTTGTACAAATACTCTTTACTAGTAGTGTTTTTGATTTCGCAGAAGCAAAACAAATGCACTTCCTTGCTTATTCCATGATTTCCTTGTTCATGTTAGTCATTTTTATTTCAATTCTAGCACATCGAGATTTTGTAAAGGAACTACACAGTAATGCCCTCAAACTTTATCCCAAAGCATTTGCCTAAATAAATATGTATGGAACTTTCAAAAGAACAATATTCACTTGTTAGCGATTACTGTAGAAAAACTGGAAAACAGTTTTATGATGTTGAACTAGAGTTAACAGATCATATGGTTAATTACATTGAAGAAAGATTAACTGAACCCAGCCTATTCCCTACATTATTTGATGCAATAAAAAAGGAATTTAACTCATCCGTTTTTGAAAGTATTATCAAAGAAAAATCAAACGCTATCAAAAGCAATATAAAACAACAACTACAAGCAGAATTGTTGCAATTTCTGACTCTACCTAAAATTGCTGTGACATTCTTATTGGCAGCAGCTGTTATTTGGTTAGACCAAAATCATTCTATTGATAAAATAGCTACTTCCTTTATTCATTTAATCAATCTCTTAAATATCACCTACAGTTTTGGAAAAGGGAAACAAGCCAATGCTAATATCAGAGAAAAAAAGCGAACACTACTCAGCATGACTATTATTCGTAATTATCATGTAGCATTTATTATACCCACTATTTTCTATTTATTCATTTCTTTCGGAGTGATTTTTGAAATTACTGGCAACTATTATCAATTCATTTATAAAATGGCCCTTTACTTGCTGCCATTTGTCATTTTACTCAACTTGGCATGGCAACAGGTATATATCCGGGCACAATTCAAAATCAGGAAACAATACCCCAACGCATTCGCCCAATAAAATTAAGCATAAAAAAGCCGCTCTAATTAAATGGAGCGGCTCTATTTGCATGATTTAATTTTCTTAGCGTTTGCCTGCTTAAGAAATAAATAGAAACATTTTATTTCAAATTCAATTTGATTTGCAATTCGTCAAACTGCTTATCATCAATAGTGCTTGGCGCATCTAGCATGACGTCTCTTCCACTATTATTTTTGGGGAAAGCAATAAAGTCTCTAATACTTTCGCTACCACCCAAAATTGAACATAAACGATCAAATCCAAATGCAATACCTCCATGTGGTGGAGCTCCATATTCAAAAGCACCCAATAAAAATCCAAATTTATGTTGGGCTTCTTCTTCGGTCATTCCTAATGCTGCAAACATTTTTTCTTGTAATGGGCGTTGATAAATTCTAATTGAACCTCCGCCAATTTCATTCCCGTTTAAAACCATATCGTACGCATTGGCTTTAATGTTGGAATAAGGGTGTTCTAAATATTTATCGGCATTTTCAATCACTGGATTGTTATTGATCATTACTTCAATATGATCAGGCTTTGGAGAAGTGAATGGATGGTGTCTAGCTACCCAACGGTTTTCTTCTTCAGCATATTCAAATAATGGGAAATCCATCACCCATAACAATTTGAATTCATCGTCTTTGCGCATACCCAAACGCTTACCCATTTCTAACCTAAGCTCACTGGTTGCTTTACGTGTTCTTTCTTCACGTCCTGCCAATATCAATACTAAATCCCCCGCTTTTGCACCGGCCGAATCTGCTATGGCTTTCAACTTTTCTTCTGTGTAAAATTTGTCTACACTACTCTTGTAAGTGCCGTCTGTATTGCATTTGATATAAACCAATCCTTGCATGCCAATTTGCGGACGCTTAACCCATTCAGTTAATTCATCCGTTTGTTTGCGTGTATATTCTGCGCAACCGGGCACTGCAATAGCCAATACTGTTTCTGCATTATCAAACACCCCAAACCCAGCACCATTAATCAAATCGCCAATAGCTTCAATTTGGCCACCTTTTAAAAATGCAGATTTTAAGTTAGAGAGTTTCATGCCAAAACGAATATCGGGTTTGTCATTTCCGTATTGCCACATCGCATCTTCCCATGACATGCGCTCTACTTTTTCTGCGTAGTCAATATTCTTTACGTCTTTAAAAATACGTTTCACCAATCCTTCGAACATTTGCAAAATATCTTCTTGTTCTACAAATGCCATTTCACAATCTATTTGTGTGAATTCAGGTTGACGATCTGCGCGTAAGTCTTCGTCTCTAAAACATTTCACGATTTGATAGTACCGATCATAGCCACTTACCATCAACAATTGTTTAAATGTTTGAGGGCTTTGTGGTAATGCATAAAACTGACCTGGATTCATTCGAGATGGAACCACAAAATCCCTTGCACCTTCCGGAGTAGATTTTATTAAGAAAGGAGTTTCAATATCCATGAAACTATTTTCATGCAAATAATTTCTTGCTGATCTATTTACTGCATAACGCAATTCTAAATTTTTCTTTACCGCATTTCTTCTTAAGTCTAAAAAGCGATACTTCATTCTTAAATCGTCTCCGCCATCTGTATCATCTTGAATGGTAAATGGAGGAACAGCAGACTTATTTAGAATTTTAAATTCGCTCACTGCAATTTCAATCTCTCCTGTTGGGATATTGGTATTCTTACTGCTTCTTTCTTGTACCAATCCTTTCACTTGCAAAACATATTCACGACCTAATGGCTGTTCATCTAACAGTGCAGTCAAGGCTTCTCCAAATAACAGTTGAGTGATTCCATAACGGTCTCTTAAATCTACAAAAGTAATAGCACCAAACTTTCGAACAGTTTGAACCCAGCCAGCCAAAGTAGTTTCTTGGCCCGCATTTGCTAATCTTAATTCCCCACAAGTATTAGTACGATACATACGCAAAAAATAATTTATACATCAGGCCAAATGACCATTTAAGAGCGCAAATATAACCTAAATGGGTCAAGTAGTCTTATTGCGGTATTTTTGCCCTTGAATTAAAGATATGAACCTAAACACCCTTTCTCCTAGAACCCACCGTTGGTCTATTGGGAGTTATTTTTTTATTGCTGGAATTACTTTTGCCAGTTGGGCAAGTCGCATACCAGACATTAAAATAAAACTGCAATTAAATGATGCGGAATTAGGGGGTATACTTTTTGCTTTGCCAGCTGGATCTATGGTTAGCTTACCCATTTCGGGTTGGTTGGTTGCAAAACTGGGAAGCAGAACCGTCATGCTTATTGCTGCTATTATTTATCCGGTTTTACTTTTATTATTGGGTACAGCATCTACCACATTTGCATTAGCTGCAATCTTATTCTTTTTTGGGTTATTGGGGAACATGATGAATATTTCAGTAAATACGCAAGCAGTTGCAGTGGAAGAATTATATGGTCGATCCATTATGGCATCTTTCCATGGTATTTGGAGTATGGCAGGTTTTACTGGCGCAGCTGTAGGAACGCTCATGATTTCTATAGGCTTTGATCCCCTTAATCACTTCCTTACGATTGCAGTAGTTATGGTTCTACTTGCTTTGATGATGAAGTTTGGTAGAATGCCCAAAGACGCCGTTGTTGGCAATCAACCATTATTTGTAAAACCCGATATCATTTTATTAAAACTAGGATTGATTTCTTTTTGTTGCATGGCTGCAGAGGGAACGATGTTTGATTGGAGTGGGATATATTTTCAAAAAATTGTTGAAGCACCTCCTGGATTGGTTACTTTAGGTTACTCAGCATTTATGGGTACCATGGCATTGGGTAGATTTTTAGGAGATGGATTGGTATTACGTTTTGGAAGAAAAGAAATTCTTCAAGGTAGTGGCATTTTAATTGCCATTGGATTACTGCTTGCGGTATTTATTCCAACCATTGTTTTTGCTACCATCGGTTTTTTATTGGTTGGATTTGGCGTTTCATCTGTTGTCCCAATCGTTTATAGCCAAGCCGGTAAATCTGAGAAAATGAGTGCTGGCATGGCGCTTGCAGCCGTTTCAAGTATTGGATTTTTTGGATTTTTTATTGGGCCTCCTTTAATTGGATTTATTGCAGAAGCATTTGGCTTACAATGGTCTTTCGGGATTATCGCTTTACTCGGATTTGGCACTACTATTCTTGCGGGAATTACTAAATTTAAAAACTAAACTAAATCAATGACCAATAATGCTCATACACCTTTGGCGGAGAGAATGCGCCCTACCAATTTAGATGAAGTATTGGGTCAAGAACATATTACTGGGCAAGGAAGTATATTAAGAACTGCTTTAGATAAAGGAGTGGTGCCTTCTATGATTTTATGGGGGCCTCCTGGCGTGGGTAAAACTACTTTAGCCAAAGTGATTACACAAACCCTTCAAGTGCCTTATTTTCAACTTTCAGCAATCAGTAGTGGTGTTAAAGAAGTAAGAGAAGTAATTGAACAAGCGAAACATTTAACTGGAGCTGTATTATTTATTGATGAGATACATCGTTTTAATAAAAGCCAACAAGATGCTTTATTAGGTGCAGTAGAAAAAGGAATCATTAGACTAATAGGAGCTACTACTGAAAACCCTTCATTTGAAGTAAATGCTGCATTGTTAAGCAGGTGTCAGGTTTATGTATTAAAAGCATTAGAAAAGCAGCAATTGATTCAATTAATGCAAGACGCCATCAATAGAGATGAACTATTGCAACATAAAAATATACAGCTAAATGAAACGGAGGCTTTGATCAACCTAAGCGGTGGAGATGGAAGAAAATTATTAAACCTTTTGGATCTTGTTGTTCAAACTGGTGCCTTAATAATTACAGATGATATTGTTTTAAAAGTTGCTCAACAAAAAATTGCATTGTATGATAAAAGTGGGGAGCAACACTATGATATTGTTTCTGCATTTATCAAAAGTATGCGAGGCTCTGATCCCAATGGTGCAGTGTATTGGTTGGCCAGAATGATTGAAGGAGGTGAAGATGTAAAATTTATTGCAAGAAGAATGCTCATTTTCGCAAGTGAAGATATTGGGAATGCCAACCCCAATGCTTTACTATTAGCGAATGGAACTTTTGATGCCGTTTCAAAAATTGGTTATCCTGAAAGCAGAATTATACTCTCACAATGCGCTACTTATTTAGCTTCTTCTCCCAAAAGCAATGCCGCTTATGAAGCAATAGCAAAAGCCCAACAAGCAGTTGCACAACAGGGTGATTTATCGGTGCCATTGCATTTAAGAAATGCTCCGACCAAACTAATGAAGCAAATGGATTATGGTAAAAATTACCAGTATTCACATTTGGGAGAGAATAATTTTATAGAACAAGAATACCTCCCAGATCAATTAAGAAATACGCCATTTTATGTACCTGGTAACAATGCCAGAGAAAATGAAATTAAGAAATTTTTAAACGAACGTTGGAAAGGAAAATACGGATACTAAGGATTCAATTTCTGTGGAACCAAACGTTCTGCTACTTTCTCTACTTCTGCACCCCTTTCACCACCTTCATGGTATTCAGCATCTTCATTTACATCCCATAAATCATAAATTTCTTTACCTGCTACTATATTTTTAGCAGCCAACATAGCAGTCATCATGCTATGATCTTGGTTATTGTATTTGTGCATCCCATTTCTTCCAACTAAATAAAGTCCAGGATATTGCTTTAATGCCTCTCGAACATCATTTACTCTTTCCTTATACATATGATCATACACTGGATAGGCTTTGGGTTGTCTTACAACATATCCATCCACCACTGCACTTGGTTTAGTCAATCCAATTTGTGCAATTTCTTTCTTAGCCAATTCAATTAAATCAAAATCAGAGCTGGTCCATAATCCATCCCCTTCAAAACAAAAATACTCTAAGCCATAACAGGCCATTTCAGGATCGGGCACCATATAAGGACTCCAAGATTTAAAATTTTGTATGCGTCCAACTTTTACACTTGGGTCGTGAATATAAATCCAGTTATCATTGAATGCATCTTCGTCTTTACAAATTAACACTACGGTTAAAAAATCTCTATAACCTAAATTGGCTGCGCCATCAAATGCCTTAGTTGGAAATGCAGGACTCACCGATTGAATCAATTCTCGCATTGGAGCAGATGAAAGCACATAATCAAAATCATTGAAACTGCGGCCATCATTTGTGTGTACCGTCCATTTACCATTTGCTGTAGCAATATCTTTAACACCGCAATTCATTTCAACCTGAACACCCATCGCTTTACATTTCTCCGTACAGCGTTCCCACATTAAACCTGGTCCTTGTTTGGGATATCTAAATGAATCAATCAAGGTTTTAATTACATCCCCTTTTTTAGAAGGCTTGGGCTTAAAGAGTGCATTCCAAATAGCACTACTTAATGAAAGTCCTTTAATTCTTTGTGCAGCCCAATCAGCAGAAATTTCTTTACAAGGAATGCCCCAAACTTTTTCGGTATAGGTTCTAAAGAAAATATTAAAGAGTCTTTGACCAAATTGATTAACCACCCAATCTTCAAAATTGGTTGGATTTTTTACTGGGAATATTTTAGCTTTCAAATAACTCAAAACGCAAAGTGCGCTTTCAATAATTCCTAATTTCTTTAACGCTTCCATTGCTACCAATGGATAAGAAAAGAACTTTTTATTGTAATAAATTCTTGAACTTCTTGGTCTCTCCAACATTTCATCTCCTAAGATTTCAGTCCAAAAATCTTCCACTTCTTTAGACTTAGAAAAGAAACGATGTCCGCCAATATCGAAATGATAACCTTTGTAACTTTCTGTTCTAGATATACCACCAACATATGTAGGGTCTTTTTCAAACACTACTACCTGTTGTTTTTCTTTACCCAACAAATAGGCTGCAGTTAATCCTGCTGGGCCTGCTCCTATGATTGCAACTCTTTTTGACATGTTTATCGCTGGTATGCTTATTTTTACAGCATTGCAAAGATGCATGATTATTTGCAAATCAGTTAAATGAACTCTATGAATACCACTTCCACTTTTTTTTCCATAAAACCATTTGAACTACTTACCCCTTTTGAATTATACGCAATTCTGCAATTGAGAAATGAAGTATTTGTAGTTGAACAGAATTGTGTATTTCAAGATGCAGATAATAAAGACCAAAAAAGCATTCATTTAATGTATTGGAATAACAATGAATTGGTTGCTTATTGCAGATTACTTCCTCCTGGTTTGGCATATACAGAAATGAGTATCGGTAGAGTAGTAAGTTCCCCTAAGTATAGGAAAACAGGTGCTGGTAAAGTCTTGATTAAAGAAGCGATTCAACAAATTCGCCAAACTTTTGGTAATGGTCCTATTAGAATAGGAGCACAATGCTATCTCATTCAATTTTACGCTTCCTTTGGCTTTATTGAAGAAGGAGAAATGTATTTAGAGGATGGAATTGAGCATATTGAAATGATTAGACCCTAATTGGAAGTTTCACAATAAAAGCAGAACCTTGCCCCTCTCTACTTTCCACATGAATAAAACCTTCATGCACTTCCACTATTTTTTTACAAATTGCCAAGCCCAGTCCATAGCTTTTTTCACCTGCGGTTCCTTTTCGTTTTGCTGTTGTAAATAAATCGAAAATTTTACCTTGTAAATGTTCAGGTATTCCAATCCCATTGTCTTTTACAATAATTTCAGCAAATCCATCATTTGTATGTAAAGAAACATGAACAATTGAACCAGACTTACTAAACTTAATGGCATTAGTAACCAAATTAGATATAACCCGATCAATTTTATCCTTGTCTACCTTCAACAAAATTTTTTGTTTAGTAATATTAGCTTCTATAATGATATTCTTCTCCTTTGCAGTAAACACTAGCATTTGCAGAATCTGCTGAACAGCATTATTCAAATCAATTTCCTGAAATTGGTATTGATCTTCAGAATTAATATTCGTATGCATGATATCATTAATCAGTCTTAAAGTTGATTCTGCACTATGTTCAATTAATCTAAACATTTCTTTGCTCTCATCCACTACTTTGTCATCAGCCAGCATCATTTTACTAATGCCTGCAATACCACTTAAAGGACTCCTTAAATCGTGGGCAACCACATTTAATATTCTATCACGCTCTTCTTTATTTTTAGTTAACTCAGCATATGCTGTTTCTAGTTTGTATTGATTCTTAAAATAAATCTCTTTGAAATAATAAAGACAGATGGAAAAGAAAGATAGAGGAAAAAGTAATTTTACAACTTTCTCAATTACGTTTATTCCTTTCATTGTGCTTAAAGGCAATTCGTCTAGTCTTATAGCAACAAAACTGAGTGAAACAAAAAGTACAAAGAGTATATATTGCCAATTCTTCTCACAAAGCACCACAGCTGCAACAATCATTATCAAAAAACGATACTCATTGCCGTTCTTAAAAACAAAAGCAGTATAAGAACCAATTGCTGCACCAAGGAACAGTAAAAGCGGTCGATAGTCTAAATATTTTTGTGTGTAAGAAATATAATAACCAACAACAAAAATTAATAGGTGTGCGAAATTGAATAAGACAAGTGTGTATTCTCCTATATAGATATTAATACACATTACTAAGAAGGCAAAAGGAGTTGCCATCATTAGAAACAGGTTAAACATATAATTCTTATACGCCACTCTAAATGGAGTGTCGGCCTGATTACCTAATGAGAGAATCTGATATAATATATTGGATTTTGGTTTAGTCATAAAACCATTAGCAAGTTAAGCCATTTAGCTTAATCAATGTTTAATCATTTATACAAATTCGGGTACGGGCAAAAAAAAACCTCGATCAATAAAGATCGAGGTTCAATAAATATGGCAGCTACCTACTCTCCCAGCTAGATGCGAGTACCATCGGCCATGGGGGACTTAACTTCTCTGTTCGGAATGGGAAGAGGTGAACACCCCCGGCAAAACCACCATAAAGAGTTCAGTTGATTTTACTCAACTATAATAATTTACATATTGGAAAGGAAAAATACAAAACATAAAAAAATAAAGCTTACGGGCAATTAGTACTACTTGGCTTTAATGTTACCATTTTTACACCTATAGCCTATCAACGTCGTAGTCTTCGACGACCCTTAAAAGTAAACTCATCTTGTGGAAGGTTTCACGCTTAGATGCTTTCAGCGTTTATCCTTGCCGTACATAGCTACTCTGCATTACACCTGGCGGCATAACAGATACACCAGCGGTACGTACAACCCGGTCCTCTCGTACTAAGGTCATGTCCACTCAATTTACTAGCGCCCACCACAGATAGGGACCGAACTGTCTTGCGACGTTCTGAACCCAGTTCACGTGCCACTTTAATCGGCGAACAGCCGAACCCTTGGGACCTTCTCCAGCCCCAGGATGTGACGAACCGACATCGAGGTGCCAAACCTTACCGTCGATATGAGCTCTTGGGTAAGATCAGCCTGTTATCCCCGGAGTACCTTTTATCCTTTGAGCGATGGCCCTTCCATACAGAACCACCGGATCACTTTAGCCAGCTTTCGCTCCTGCTCGACGTGTTTGTCTCACAGTCAAGCACCCTTCTACTAATGCGCTCTGCGTACGATTACCAACCGTACTGAGGGTACCTTTGCGAGCCTCCGTTACTTTTTAGGAGGCGACCACCCCAGTCAAACTACCCACCATGCAATGTCCCCTTGTTCAGGGTTAGGTTCTAAGCAACAAAAGGTTGGTATTTCAACGATGACTCCACAATGCCTGGCGACACTGCTTCAAAGTCTCCCAACTATCCTACACATTTGTTGCTCAAAATCAATGCAAAGTTGTAGTGAAGGTTCACGGGGTCTTTCCGTCCCGTGGCGGGTAACCGGCATCTTCACCGATACTACAATTTCACCGGGCTCGTGGAGGAGACAGTGTACAACTCATTAGACCATTCGTGCAGGTCGGAACTTACCCGACAAGGAATTTCGCTACCTTAGGACCGTTATAGTTACGGCCGCCGTTTACTGGGGCTTCAGTCAGGAGCTTTGACTTGCGTCGAACACCCTTCCTTAACCTTCCAGCACCGGGCAGGTTTCAGGCTCTATACGTCAACTTACGTTTTTGCAGGGCCCTGTGTTTTTGTTAAACAGTTGGTTGTACCATTTTACTGTGACCATCTCGCGATGGTACGCTTTATCCCGAAGTTACAGCGTTAATTTGCCTAGTTCCTTCTCCACGGCTCACCCGAGCGCGTTAGAATACTCATCCCGTCTACCTGTGTCGGATTCCGGTACTGGCTGCTATGCTCGCTTTTCTTGGCAGGGATTTTATGGTTTCGCTTTGTCCGAAGACTCCACTCAGGCGTACACTTCCGTCCGTACGCAACCACCACGTCCCTGCGTCACTTTTAATGCATAGTAGGTGAAGGAATATTAACCTTCTTTCCATCAGATACCCCTTTCGGGTTTTCCTAAGGACCAGACTAACCCTGATCCGATTAACGTTGATCAGGAAACCTTAGACTTTTCGCGTTAAAGTTTTTCACTTTAATTATCGTTACTTATGCCTACATTTTCTTTTGAAATCGCTCCAGCATGGCTCGCGCCACACCTTCTGTGCAGATTTCAATGCTCCCCTACCACTCTAGCAAAGCTAGAATTTAGAACTTCGGTTCGTAGTTTGATGCCCGATTATTTTCCGTGCAGGATCTCTCGACCAGTGAGCTGTTACGCACTCTTTAAATGAATGGCTGCTTCCAAGCCAACATCCTGGCTGTTATAGAAATCCCACCTCGTTTGATCAACTTAACTACGTATTAGGGACCTTAGTTGCTAATCTGGGTTATTTCCCTCTCGGCCCTGGACCTTAGCGCCCAAAGCCTCACTGCTGCAGATATTTATTAGCATTCGGAGTTTGTCAGGGTTTGGTAGGCGGTGAAGCCCCCTAGCCCAATCAGTAGCTCTACCTCTAATAAACTTCATAATGCAACGCTGTTCCTAAAAACATTTCGGGGAGAACGAGCTATCTCTCAGTTTGATTGGCCTTTCACCCCTATCCACAGGTCATCCCAAGACTTTTCAACGTCAACGGGTTCGGTCCTCCAGTGTGTGTTACCACACCTTCAACCTGCCC
The DNA here is from genome assembly GCA_943371295.1 of Synechococcus sp. UW140. Taxonomy (GTDB): domain Bacteria; phylum Bacteroidota; class Bacteroidia; order Chitinophagales; family Chitinophagaceae; genus Sediminibacterium. The sequence goes on from CALRUG020000082.1 coordinate 11,826, forward strand.
ATGGATAGATCACAAAGTTTCGCGTCTGCCCCCACTGACTATTCGCCCTATTTGGACTCGCTTTCGCTTCGGCTCCGTTAAATAAGAACTTAACCTCGCCAGTGAGGAGCAACTCGTAGGCTCATTATGCAAAAGGCACGCCGTCACTCATTGCTGAGCTCCGACCGCTTGTAGGCGCACGGTTTCAGGTACTATTTCACTCCCCTGTTCGGGGTGCTTTTCACCTTTCCCTTACGGTACTGGTTCACTATCGGTGTCTGAGGAGTATTTAGCCTTACCAGATGGTGCTGGCAAATTCACGCAAGATTCCTCCGGTCCCGCGTTACTCAGGATACTGCTCGTCCTTGTTAATTTGTACTTACAGGGCTATCACCTGCTATGGCCCATCTTTCCAGATGATTCGGTTTGATAACAACTTCTAAATGCAGTCCTATAACCCCGGATCAGCACGCTGACCCGGTTTGGGCTATTCCCTTTTCGCTCGCCACTACTCAGGGAATCATTATTATTTTCTTTTCCTCCCGGTACTTAGATGTTTCAGTTCTCGGGGTTGGCTCTCTTTGCAGAGTAATATACCTTCAGTATATTAGGTTGTCCCATTCAGAAATCTACGGATATAACGGTCGTGTGCACCTCCCCGTAGCTTATCGCAGCTTACCACGTCTTTCATCGCCT
>CALRUG020000083.1:0-14052 GCA_943371295.1 Synechococcus sp. UW140
GGGATAGAGTGCAATGGAAACATTACCCCCATAAGTAACAATACTTAGTGTGTCTATTTCTCTTAAGTTGGCAGTCAGCAATTTAAATGCGGATTGTAGAAGGGGTAATCGATTGGGATGATCCATAGAACCTGATACATCAATTAAAAAAACCAGGTTACTCGGAGGAATTTTTTCCAGATTCAGTTTTGGCGCAAATGCTTTTGTTAAAAGTAATTTGTTGTTCGTATTCCAAGGGCAATCCGTTATAGTGGACTCCATCAAAAAAAGCGAGGAATTGTTTTTATTGGGATGTTCAAAGGAAAAATAATTAATCATTTCTTCTGTTCTTACTGCATCCACAGGCACCAACATTTCATTGATTAAAAACCTTCTAATATTACTATATGCTGCTTTATCGATATTCAGGGAAAATCCTGTTTGTGGATATTGTTCTGTCTTGATAAATCCGTTTTCTATTAATCCACTGTAGCTTTCGCCCATCCCTACAAACTGCATCGTTTCTGCAGGTTTTAAGTCTGTAATAACAGAAGACAAATTCTTTTGGTACAGACGAGCTGTACTAGGCAACATTTCTAAAATAATTTGTTGGAATATATTGGCATTTACCAATAAGCGGGTGCTTTCATAACCCGCCAACGATAAGTAAATACTATCTTCTGATTTGTTTAGGTTGATTCCAAAGTCTCCATCTTTACCACTGAAAAAAGGGATCACTCCTTTAGACTTCACTTGTATAGAAACCCCCTCTAATTTTCTTCCTCTGGTATCTTTTATTTGGCCTCTCAAATAAAATTGAGCCGACCCATGAATAGTCAGTAGTGATAATATTAATATGGCAACTAACTTGTTCATTTCCTACAAATTAAGAAATCTTGCGGATGCTTACTTGTTGGAAATTATTCACTGTCTTTAAGTTGATAAATTTCTTTCAAGTTTCTTCCAAAGCCGTCGTAATCTAACCCGTAGCCCAATACAAAGCGGTCTGGAATGCTGAAACAACAATAATCAATTTGAACTGGGTAAATGGTAGCATCTGGCTTATGTAGTAAAACCGCCATTTTAATAGATGCAGGTTGCTGATGATATAATTGTGGAATAAATTCATTCATTGTTTTACCTGTATCAATAATATCTTCTAATAAAATTAAGTGTCTATCTCTAATATCAGTATCAAGGCCAATTGCAGTAATTACATTTCCAGTAGACTTGGTTCCTTTATAAGATGCGAGTTTAATAAAACAGATTTCGGCTTCAATACTGATTTGTTTAAACAAATCAGCCGCAAACATGAATGAACCATTTAAAACACCAATACACAAGGGTCGCTTTCCTTCATACTCTTTGCTAATGATTTCTCCTAGTTCTTTAATTTTTTCTTGAATTAATGATTCGGGTAAATAAGGCTCAAATGTTTTATTAAACAAAGTAATATTGGACATGCTTATTTTTTGTTTGGGGTTGTTTTGTTTTCTGTGGGCGCTTTTAAATATACTTTGCTACCTGGAGTAGGGGGTGTTCCTTTACTCAATTTATTGTATTGTAAAATGCTCTCTAATCTTACTCCGGTTAATTGTGAGATATCATTCAACGTTTCTCCTTTCTTTACAATATGAAATTCATTTTCCCCTTTTTTTTGTTTTCTTTCTAGATAGATGAGTTGATCTTCATTCAGAATATCTACTTCATTTAGATCATTATACAATAATAATTTGGACAGAGAGATATTGTATTGGTTCGCTATGGCAAGCAATGATGTACCGGCTTTAACTAATACTACTCCAGTATTGTTGATGGTGAATAATCCTTCTGGAAAATTTAAGTGACCGTATTTCCTGAATGGTTGGTCATTGTTCTTTTTAGTAGTTGGTATATATGTTTCAGATTCTGTTGTTTCTGAATCAGTTTCTTTTTCTTGAACGGTAGCATTTAGTTTTTCGGCAGTTAATGAAACAGTTGGTGTTGATACACTTGATGTGGTTTCGATAATAGGAGCAACTGAATTTTTTATCCTAGCTAATGCAATGGTATTATATTGATCCAACTGATAATCTTTGATTATTTTAATCAGTTTTTGCGGATAGGTTGGGGCAGTTGCATAACCCGCTTTTTTCAATCCCTTTGCCCATGCTTCTGAGTCGGTAGGGTTTAAATTGAATAAAAATTGGTAATGCGCTCTGGTTCTTAAAAAATCGGAATGATCTTTAAAAGAAGCTGCTGGATGATCATATACCCTAAAGCATTCACCCTTAGCATCGTCATCATGAAAGGTTCGAGCACCTGTCCATTCTGGTTTGCATTTGATGCCAAAATGATTGTTTGATCTTTTTACTAAATCGCTTTCGCCTGATTGAGATTCTAGTACAGCTTGTGCAAGTGTGATGGCTGCAGGTACGCCTGAACGAATCATTTCATTGATGGCTATTTCTTTGTATTGATCAATGTATGCAACAGTTTTATTATTCTGCGCATTTAATTGAAAAGATAATATCAGTCCCAATATGGTTATTGTCCATTTCATTTTACTCATTTCTTTTTGATGATGGTTAGTCCATCTCTGATAGACAACATCACTTGTTCTGTTCTAGGGTCTTGTTGAACATGCTGGTTGAATGCATGCACAGCTTTCGCATTTTTTCCTTTTAAGGGCTCTTCTAATACTTGCCCATGAAACAATACATTATCCGCGATAATAATTCCATCTTTTGTTAAAAGTGGAACAACCATTTCATAATAGTCGATATAGCCTGTTTTATCGGCATCAATAAAAACAAGATCCCATTGATAGGGCAGTTGACTAATGATTTCCTTAGCATCGCCTATATGCAAAGTTATTTGCTTATTTGCATTCAATTTGCTAAAATTTTCAGCAGCTTTGGCTGCATCTTCAGGTCTAATTTCTATGGTATGAATCATTCCATCAGGAGGAAGACCTCTTTGCATATATAGTGCACTATATCCTGTAAATGTGCCAATTTCTAGTACATATTTGGGTTTTAACATGGCACAAATCATACTTAAGAATTGACCTTGCACATGACCACTTAGCATATGGGCCAGCGGATGAAGGGCGGTTGTAGCATTATTTACCGCTTCTAGCTCAGCAGGTTCAGGACTGGTAAACTGAGCAGTATATTGTTCAATTAAGGGGCTAATTAGTTCCATTTCCCTTTTTAGAAATTAATAGTAAACCTAAAAATGTAATGCTTCCATTGATGATTAACAGCTCTAATCCTACTTCATAGGATCCTAGTAAAGATTTCTGGTATTTATCTAGAATAAAACAAATAATTGGTGCAGCAATACAAACATAGGGAACCCAAGCATCTTTTACGATTCGCTTGGTGACGATTCCAAAAGTAAACAATCCTAAAAGTGGCCCATAAGTATATGCAGCAATTTTTAATAATAATCCAATCATGCTTGGATCATTTACCCATTTGAAAATGAGTACAAATACCAAAAAGATAGCAGCGAAAGTGAGGTGTACTCTTTGCCTGATTTTTTTCTGAGCTGCTTCTGTTAGATCGGCCCTTCTTTGTATGCCGATGATGTCTATACAAAAAGTAGAAGTAAGTGCGGTTATAGCCCCATCCGCACTTGGGAATAAAGCAGAAATTAAAGCAATGATGAAAATTACCGACACTACAGGTGGCATATGTTCCATGGCTAATACAGGAAATATTTTATCGCCAGAAACAGCAATATTTAAGTTCTCTGCATATAAATAAAGTAAGCCTCCTAAGAATAAAAAAATTACAATCACCGTGGCCAAGGTTATAGCCATTGACATTACATTTTTTTGAGAATCTTTTAATGTTTTTACAGAGATATTTTTCTGCATCATTTCTTGGTCCATACCCGTCATTGTAACGGTAATAAATGCTCCTGCTATAATTTGTTTTAAGAAGAAAAATTTACTGTTTGGATCTGTAAAGAATATTTTAGAATAACCTCGATCATTCATTGCCTGCAAACTATCTCCAAAACCCATATTGAGTTGGTTAAGAATATAAAATACACAAATCACTAATCCGGCCAACATGCAAGTGGTTTGTAGGGTATCTGTATAAACAATCGTTTTTACTCCCCCCTCAAACGTGTACAATAAAATCATTACTAAAATGATTAAAGTAGTAGCCCAGAACGGCACATTAAAGCTGTTTAAAATGGCTTCTTGTAAAATATTTACCACTAAGTACAAGCGAGCTGTTGCACCCAATGTTCTTGACAATATAAAAAAGGAAGAACCTGTTTTATAAGAGTTAAAGCCCATTCTAGAACTCAGGTAATTATAAATGGAGGTCAGGTTTAATCTATAGTAAAGTGGTAAGAGTATGTATGCAATCATTAAATAACCAAACAAATATCCAATGGTAATTTGCAAGTAAGCAAATGACTCTTTTGCAACCGCTCCAGGAACACTTACAAAAGTGACCCCACTTAAAGAAGTTCCTACCATTCCAAAAGCCACAAGCATCCAGTTGCTATTCTTATTCCCAATAAAAAAAGAATGATTGTCGCTGTTTCTTCCGGTATACCATGCAACTGCTAATAGAATCAGGAAATAACCAATTACGAAGGAAAACAGCAATAGGGGAGACATATGGAATTTGTTTCGTTAAAAGAATTTTGTAAAGTAGTAAAAATAATTCAGGTATTTTGTCTGTCCTAATGGTAACGTATGAAAATTAAAAATATAGCTGTTTTCTGTGGTTCTAAAGCCGGAAATGATCCTGAATTCTTGTTGCAGACAATTGAATTAGGAAAATTAATGGCTGAGCAGAAAATTACACTGGTGTATGGTGGAGGTAATAAGGGCCTGATGGGTGCTGTGGCAGACGCAGTAATGCAAGGCAATGGTGAAGTAATTGGGGTTATACCCGAAGTATTGTTAGAGTGGGAGCACCAACATAAAGGCATTACCGATTTAAGGGTTGTAGCCGATATGCACGTGCGAAAAAAATTACTTTATGAACTATGCGATGCTGCTATTATTTTACCTGGGGGGAATGGAACTTTAGACGAATTGTTCGAAATGCTTACCTGGAATACGCTTAAGATTCACAATAAAAAGATTGTACTACTGAATTGTAATGGGTATTACGACCATCTCATTGCACATATAGATACCATGTACCAACAAGGGTTCCTGTATGAGGATTGGAAAGAACGATTGTTGGTAGCTCCTACGGCGGCAGAAGCTATCGCTTTCTTGAGTTAAGGTACATACCAAAGCCTCCCCTAAATACAGGTTGAGGGTCGCCAAATTGGTCGCGATAGGGAGAGTTAATTGCTTGATTTATATCGATCATAATTGTAAAGTGAGAAAAGCGGTTACCAATTTCTCTAGTGCCATATCCAATGCCTGCTAACATACTGGGCGCCTTTAATTTATAATTAAAAGTTTGGCCTGTAATTTCATCAGTTTGCGATGAACTGATCCAGTTGTATTCAGGCTGAATTTGCAAGTGTAAAAAACTGATTGGCCATACTCTTAAAAAAGCTCCACCTCCAAAGTTGAAATTTTTGTATTTGATATTATTAAATCCAGTTGCACTTTGTGAGTAATAATTGAGGTTCATTGCCACACCAATATCTAACCAATTATTTAAACTGTAGCCTATTTCTGGGTTAAGTCCTAAATTAAAAAAACGATTAGATAGACCGAGGTTTAAACTGGTTCCAATAAATACTCTTGCAGGATCAAAGCCAACTGGTTTTTCAGGCGCTTCTAACTGTGCATGTAAATTGCTGAAACTACCCAATACCAAAATCAATATCCACCATCCTTTTTTCATACGTATCGTTTTAATAAAATTACTCAATCCCTTGTATCAAATATTTTTCCAACATTTAAAATATTGTTAGGATCAAAAGCCTTCTTAATATCTCTCATCAATTGAATAGAATTGAGACTAAATACTGTTTCCATATAAGGTTTCTGGATCAGCCCTATTCCATGTTCTCCACTAATGGTTCCACCTAAGCTTTTAACTAACTGAAAAAGGGCTTTCAAAATAGCAGTCATTTCGGGGTTACCATGGCTGTTTTTAATAGTTGGGTGATTAATTCGGATATGCAAGTTGCCATCTCCTGCATGCCCATAGCAAACTACTTTAAAACCATATTGAATGCCCAATTCTTTAACTCCTCTAATAAGGGCAGGTAATTCGGCCCTTGGAACAACAGTGTCTTCTTCAATGGTATACCCATCTAGTTTTACTGCTTCAGCAGCTCTTCTTCTTAGCTTCCACAATTCTGCTTTCTGTTGTGCATCGTCTGCAAATAAGATATCACCTGCATCAAATTCAACCAAGAGTTCTGCAATGGCTTCTACTTCTTGCATTAATACATCCATATTATTCCCATCCACTTCAATGATCAAATGCCCTTCAATTTCATCTGTAACTGGCACAACAGAACTGTCTACCATTTTACTTACAATTTGTAATGCATTAATCTCAATGAGTTCTAAAGCACTGGGAACAAAACCTGCTCTAAATATGGCACTTACTGCTGCTCCTGCTTTTTCTAATGATGCAAATGGAACCAGCATCAATAAATCATACTTTGGGTAGGGAATTAATTTCAACACTATTTTGGTAACAATACATAAGGTTCCTTCACTCCCTACAATGAGTTGAGTAAGATTGTATCCAGTTGCATTTTTAAGCACATTCGCACCGGTCCACATGATTTCACCATTGGGTAGAACTACTTCTAAATTGAGCACATAATCTTTTACTACCCCATATTTAACTGCTTTGGGTCCACCACTGTTTTCTGCAATATTTCCTCCAATAAAACAACTCCCTTTGCTACTAGGGTCTGGTGGATAAAACAATCCTTTTTCTTTAACCGCATTTTGTAAAACTTCGGTAATTACGCCCGGTTCTGTGGTTACTTGTAAATTTCTTTCGTCTATGGACAGAATTTTATTCAGTTTTTCCGTAGAAAGTAACACACCTCCTAAATGCGGCAAAGCTCCTCCACTTAAACCCGTACCAGCTCCTCTTGGAGTAACAGGAATCAAATATTGGTTACAAATTTTCATTATAGAAGCAACTTGCTCCGTATTGCTGGGTTTAACAACTATTTCCGGTAAGTAAACCAAGCGTTCTGTTTCATCGTGTCCGTATTCAGTTAAGCTGGTCTCATCCATTAAAAGGTTTGCTTCCCCCACTATTGATAAAAACTGGTCAACAATTTCCTTCGTAATACGTCCTTTCTGATTTTGGCCACCCATGAATTAAATTTTGGTAAAAATACGACCGAAATGGGGTAAAATTTGTGTAATTAGTACACAATTAAGCTGTTCAAATAATTAAACAATGTACTTTTGCATACTAACTAACGATTGTTTGTATATGTCATTACCAACTTTAACAGTAGACGCATCAAAATTTTTAGCCTTGGGATTAACCAACGAGCACGGGGTACATTATCAACTATCTCCTAAAACTTTAGTGAATCAAGCAGTATTAAAAGGGCAAGGTGTATTAAACGATACTGGTGCTCTTTGTATAAATACGGGAGAGTTTACAGGTAGAAGTCCACAAGACAAATTCATAGTAAAAGATGAAATAACTGCCGATACCGTTCATTGGAATAATTTCAATATCCCAATTGATGAGAAATATTTTCATCAGTTAAAGAAAAAAGTATTGGATTATTTAGGTCAACAAGAGGAAGTATGGGTAAGAGACGCATATGCTTGTGCCGATAATAATTTTCGATTAAATATTCGAGTGATTAACGAAAATCCTTGGAGCAATTTATTTGCTTACAATATGTTTTTAAGACCAACAGAAAAAGAGTTGGAAAACTTCACTCCTGAATGGCATATTATTCAAGCACCTGGCTTTAAAGCAGACCCTGCTGTTGATGGAACCAGACAACACAATTTTGCAGTTGTATCATTTACGCATAAAACTATTTTAATTGGTGGTACTGGGTATACCGGCGAAATGAAGAAAGGAATATTCACCATCCTCAATTATATTCTTCCTCAAGAAAAGAATGTATTGAGTATGCACTGCAGTGCCAACATGGGTAAAGACGGTGACGTTGCCGTTTTCTTTGGTTTGAGTGGAACAGGTAAAACAACTTTAAGTGCTGATCCTAATAGAAAACTAATTGGAGATGATGAACATGGCTGGACCAATAATAGTGTGTTCAATTTTGAGGGTGGATGTTATGCAAAGACCATAGATTTAAGCGAAGAAAAAGAACCAGAAATTTTTCATGCAATTAAGCCAGGTGCACTAGTAGAAAATGTTGGCTTCATTGAGGGAACTAATCAAATTGATTTTAGTTTTAAAGGCATTACAGAAAACACCAGAGTAAGTTATCCTTTGCATTTCATTTCGAATGCAATGGAACCTAGTATTGGTGGGTTACCAAAGAATCTTTTTTTCCTCACTTGCGATGCTTACGGGGTTTTACCTCCTATCAGTAAACTAAGCCCAGGTCAAGCAATGTATCAGTTTATTAGCGGATACACTGCAAAAGTAGCTGGTACGGAAGCAGGTGTTACCGAACCCAAATCTACTTTTAGTGCTTGTTTTGGGGCACCATTTTTACCCTTGCATCCAGGAAAATATGCAGAAATGTTGGGTGCAAAAATGAAAGAGCACCAAGTGAATGTGTGGATGATTAATACTGGTTGGAGCGGAGGCTCTTATGGTACTGGTAGCAGAATGAAATTGAGTTATACCAGAGCCATGATTACAGCAGCATTAAACGGTAGTTTAGATAATGTATCATTTGAGCAACATCCTGTATTTGGTATGATGATTCCAACGAGTTGCCCGGGTGTTCCTGCAGAAATCTTAAACCCTAAATCAACTTGGAAAGATGCTGCAGCATATGATGCAACAGCTAAGAATTTAGCACAGCAGTTCATTAAGAATTTTGAAAAATATGCAGCCGGTGTTTCGGCAGAGATTCTGGCGGCTGCTCCAATCGTATAACTATTGATTGCTTAAGTTGTTGCGATTGTTTGCCTGAAGAGCCTCCTTCTGAAAAGAGGGAGGCTTTATTATTTTGCAGATAAAAAGTTACCAGGTAGACGCATCCCTTTTTCGTCGTCTACAACTTTACGCATCACTTTCTTTAAGCCATCGGGTAATTGTTCCAATTCTGATTCATTCAAGACATGCACTATTTCATGAAACTCATCTTCATCATCATAGTATCCTACGAATAAATCTATTGTTTGATTAGCATGCATTCGAAGTGAAATTTCTAAATCCTCTTCGTATTGATGCATGCTTACAATAGCCCATTGGTCGTTGTCTTCAAAATTGAACAATATTTCAACTGGATCTTGGCTTACCACATGGGTTACCAATTTTTCAATTAACTCTCCTGAATGATTTTTTACTAGTTCTTCGTAATTCATATTGTATTATAATGCCTATTAAAAAAGACCAAAAAGCATACCGTCTACTTTGCTGATGATTTCACCAAATTGTTCTTCGTTCTCAGCAAATTTATTTTTATCGCAATCAATAATTAAGAGTTGTCCTTCCTTGTATCCGTCAATCCATTTATTATAATATTCATTTAGTTTTTTCAAATAATCTAAGCGAATATTTTCCTCATACTCTCTTCCTCTTTTTTGAATTTGAGATACTAAAGTTGGGACGGATGCTTTTAGATAGATCAATAAGTCGGGTGGTTGAACCATGGTTTTAAGGGTCTGAAAAAATTGATAGTAATTGTCAAAATCCCTTTTACTCATCAATCCCATTTCATGTAAGTTGGGCGCAAAAATATTGGCGTCTTCATAAATGGTTCTATCTTGAATAACCGTTTCAGTTCCGTGTTGAATATCTAAGAGCTGATTTAATCGGCTGTTTAAAAAATATATTTGCAAATTGAAACTCCAGCGAGGCATGTCCTCATAAAAATCCATTAAATAAGGATTGGTATCTACATTTTCAAACTGGGGAATCCAGCGATAGTGCTTACTCAACATTTCGGTTAATGTTGTTTTGCCCGCTCCAATATTTCCCGCTATTGCTACGTGCTTTGGTTTTTTAGGTTTTGCCATTGGTAAATGCTGTTAAAGTGTCGCAACTTAAGTAAACTAATCTGATTTTGGTTGTTTGAGTGCTAATAATTCAAACCTACTGCATCCCTAACCATTTTTAATGTTTCTGAAGCCCTTGATCTGCCCTTATCGGCTCCTTGTTTGATTATTCTGTGTAATTCATCTGGGTTGTCTAAAAGGTCTGCAGCTTTTTCTCTGATTGGTTTAATAAACAACACCATATCTTCCGCCAATTGCTTTTTCATATCACCATATCGAATGATACAATTACCATTCGAACTGGCATTAAAATCTTCTTCAAATTTGGATAAAGTGTCTGCACTACTTACCAATTTCATCATGGTAAATAAGTTTTGGATATAATCTGGCTTTTCAGCGTTTGGTTCAGCTGGTCCCTGGTCGGTTTTGGCTTTCATGATTTTTTTTCTAATCAAATCGTCATCGTCTGCTAAGTAAATCGTAGCATTTTGATTTTCGCTCTTACTCATTTTACCATTCCCATCTAATCCCATGATTCTGATTAGGTCATCGCCATAATTAAAGGCATAGGGTAAAGGAAATACTTCTCCATAGCGATAGTTAAAACGATCCGCAAAATTTCGGGCCATTTCTAAATGTTGTTCTTGGTCTTTTCCTACAGGAACTTTAACCGCCCTTTGAATAATGATATCCGCTGCTTGTAACACAGGATAGGTAAGCAATCCAGCGTTTACATTTTCAGGTTGTAATCTTACTTTCTCTTTAAACGTAACTGTTTTTTCTAGTTCGCCTTTATAAGAAAGCATATTCAAATACAAATAGAGTTCAGCAATTTCAGGCACATCGCTTTGCACATAAAATGCCACTTTTTGTGGGTCTAATCCGCAAGCAATATTTTCTGCAATAACCCTATACACACTATTTTTTAATTCTTTCGTATCTGGGTGTGTGGTTAAACTATGCCAGTTGGCCACAAAAAAATAACAATTAAAATCGTCTTGCATGCGCACATAATTACGCATTGCACCAAAATAGTTTCCTAGATGAAGAAATCCGGTAGGACGAATTCCACTTACTACAACCTCTTTTTCCATGGGGGCGAAGATAAATATAGTGTTTGGTTTTTTATGGTTGGCATCAAAAGAAATCGGAAATTGTAGCCGGAACCATATTAATATCATTATTTCAGCTGTAAATACCATACTCGCTTCACCTATTGAATACCTTAAGGGGGTTGGACCGCTTAGGGCCGACATGCTTAAAAAAGAGTTGGAGATATTTACTTTTAACGACTTATTACAGCACTATCCTATCCGGCATATTGATAAAACCAAGGTTAGTAAGATTAGTGATATCAATTTTCAAACAGAATACATTCAAGTTGCAGGGAGATTATTGCAATTTGATATAATTGGAGAAAAAAGAGCAAAGCGATTGGTTGCACAAATTAGAGATGCATCGGGCATTCTTGAATTAACATGGTTTCAGGGAATTAATTGGGTGCAGAAAAGTCTATATGTGGGTTCCGATTATTTGGTGTTTGGTAAAACCACCTATTTCAATGGCAAAGCCCAAATGGTGCATCCAGAAATAGAAGTATTTGTGCCTGCAAAAATGGGAGGGGCTGCTTTTTTAGAGCCTGTATATCCTTCAACAGAAAAATTAAAAGCGAGGGGTTTAAATGGAAGACAGCTGGCTAAGTTTACTTATACGCTACTTCAGCAATTGACCCCCAATGATTTGCCAGAAAATATTCCTGCGAGTGTATTGAAAGAATTGAAATTATTAGGTCGATATGAAGCGATTGCAGGCATTCATTTTCCCAGTTCAGAGCTGCATCATAAAAAAGCATTAGAACGTTTAAAGTTTGAAGAGTTTTTTATTGCGCAAGTAAGATTGCAATTGGTAAGATTACAGCGTAATAGTTTTAGCAAAGGGGTAGTATTTGAAAAAGTAGGAACCAATTTTAATGATTTCTACCAACACTATCTTCCTTTTGCTTTAACGGGTGCACAAAAAAGAGTGATCAAAGAAATCAGACAAGATACTGCACGTGGTAAACAGATGAATCGATTGTTGCAAGGAGATGTGGGAAGTGGTAAAACCATTGTTGCATTGTTAAGTATGTTATTGGCTGCAGACAATGGTTATCAGAGTGCATTGATGGCACCAACTGAAATATTAGCACAACAACATTATCAAAGTTTAACTGAATTACTAAAAGAAATGCCTGTTGAAATTGCATTACTTACAGGTAGCACCAAAACAGCAGAGCGCAGAAGAATATTAAAAGGGTTGCAAGAAGATACCATTCATTTTGTGGTAGGTACACATGCCATCATTGAAGATAAAGTGCAATTCAAAAATCTTGGATTGGTTATCGTAGATGAGCAACATCGATTTGGTGTTGCGCAAAGAGCAAGACTTTGGACCAAGGCAACCATTCCGCCGCATGTTTTGGTGATGACTGCAACACCTATTCCAAGAACTTTGGCCATGACTGCTTATGGAGATCTAGAATACAGTGTAATGGATGAATTGCCTCCGGGAAGAATTCCAATCACCACAGTGCATAGAAACGAAATGGCAAGGGCAAGTGTAATGGACTTTGTAAAAGAAGAAATTATCAAAGGAAGACAGGCTTATTTTATTTATCCTTTAATTGAAGAAAGCGAAAAATTAAGCTATGAAGATTTAAAGCAAGGTTATGAGCAGGTCAAAAGTTTTTTCCCTGAACCCAAATATAAAATCAGTATGGTTCACGGGAAACAACCTTCAGATCAGAAAGAAATCAATATGCAAAGATTTGTTCAAGGAGACACGCAAATTATGGTTAGTACTACTGTGATTGAAGTGGGAGTGAATGTGCCCAATGCATCGGTGATGGTAATAGAAAGTGCTGAAAAATTTGGTTTGTCTCAATTGCACCAGCTTAGAGGAAGGGTAGGTAGAGGTAGTGAAAAGAGTTTTTGCATTTTATTAACGGGTAGTAAAGCAAGCAAAGAAGCCAAAGAACGTATCAATATAATGTGCGCCACGAATGATGGCTTTAAAATTGCAGAAAAGGACTTAGAAATGCGTGGTCCTGGCGATATTGAAGGAACCAGACAGAGTGGAGCTTTGAACTTTAAGCTGGCAAGTATTGTTAATGACAAGGGTTTGTTGGAAAAGGCAAAAGAAAAAGCAGAGCAAATTGTGGAACAAGATTTGTATCTAGATTCAACTGAGAATGCTATGTTAAAAAACTATTTGTCGTCTCAACAATTAAAGCATGGCTGGAGTAAAATATCGTAACTTAAAGTAGAGATGTTGAAACATATTGGATTGATATTGGTTTTTTTGATGGGAATGCTGGGCCTTCAAGCACAGGGTTATTTAGATTTTATTGAGAACAAAGGTCAATGGCCATCTTCAATTCAGTTTAAAAGTGAGTTGTCTGCAAGTGCGTTCGCATTAACTAAAAATGGGTACAGGGTATTGCAACACAATGTTGCCGATTACGCTGCCATAGCCGATTCTAGGCATATTCATTCATCCAATAACCATCCCGAAAACAAATCGGATGTCACTCCTAAGTTTGGGCAAAATAGTGATCAAAATCTAAGCTTGCGTTCGCATGTGTATGAAGTCAAATTTTTGAACGCCAACCCCAATCCAACCATTGTTAAAGAAAAGCCATTGGGTGGGGTAAGCAACTATTTTATCGGGAATGATCCTGCAAAATGGGCCACTGATTGTAAGACTTTTCAATCAGTAACCTATAAAAACATGTATCCCAATATAGATATACGCTATTATACCAACAATGGGGTATTGAAATATGATATCATCGTTCATCCCGGAGGAGACCCTTCTAAAGTGATTTTATATTTTGAGGGAACAGAAGGCATTTCTTTAAAAAATGGTGCTTTACAAGTAAAAACTTCAGTGGGTTTATTACAAGAAACAGTTCCTTATACCTATCAATTAATTGGTAGTGAAAGAACGGAGTTGGAATGTGGGTATGAGGTAAA
>CALRUG020000084.1:0-13989 GCA_943371295.1 Synechococcus sp. UW140
ATTTTATTTTAGCACCCGATCTTCAATTGTTTACTGCTGCAAGCAAACTTTTTGCAACCCTAAGAACGATCGACAACAGCGACTACGAAATCATTCTGTCCGAATATTTTCCAAATGAAGGAATTGGCATTGCCATCAACGACCGAATCAGCAGAGCACAATTTATTTTAAAATAAAAATCCCGATTACTTTAGGTAACCGGGATTGATGTTATTAAAAATGATTTATTTCAGTGCATTTATTATTGCAGCAAACTCATCTGCAATTAATGAAGCTCCTCCTACTAATCCACCATCTACATCGGGTTGAGAAAAAAGCTCTACCGCATTGTTTGATTTTACACTTCCTCCGTATAAAATAGAAATTTGGTCCGCTGTTTCTTTACCATAAACATGGGCTAGTTCGGCACGAATAAATGCATGCATTTCCTGTGCTTGATCGCTGCTGGCAGTTTTACCTGTACCAATTGCCCAGATGGGTTCGTATGCTATGACCACATTCACCAATTGAGCAGAAGTCAAATGAAACAAAGACTCTTTTAATTGAGCTGCTACATAAGCGTTTTGAGTGCCTTCTTCTCTAATCTGCAATGGTTCTCCACAACAAAATATGGGTGTGATTTGATTACTTAAGCAGATATCAATTTTTTCTGCTAAAAATTGGTTGCTTTCATTAAAATATTCTCTTCTTTCAGAGTGTCCTAGAACCACATATTTTACGCCAATAGAGTTCAACATTTCCACAGAAATCTCTCCAGTAAATGCGCCACTTTTTTTACTGTAACAATTTTGAGCAGCTACCGCTACTCTATTTTTACTACCTAATTTTTCTTGCACCATCATCAAATATGGAGCTGGCACAGCAAATATGGCTATTTGATTTTCTTTTAAGTCGTGCGGCTTACTTAATAAATCATTGATTAACTGTTCCCCTTGTTGTGCAGTCAAATTCATTTTCCAATTGGCTGCTGCTATTTGTTTTCTCATAATTGCTTGTTGTTTGTAAAGATATATTGAAGAATATTGATTTCGTTTGTTGATAGTTCCATTCCTTTTAATCCTTTCCAATTATTGATGTCTTTGATTGCAGTTGCTAATTCATATTGTTTCCCTTTAACGCCAAAACTAAAATGTGGAATTGCAGTATGTAATAATCCTTCCCCAAATACATTACAACTCACGCCAATCATAGATCCCGTATTCAAACTGGAATTGATGGCAACCCTTGAATAATCACCCATGATTACTCCGCATTTTTGCCCAACAGCTACATAATCATTTAGGCCCATACTGAATATTTTTATGGTGCCGGCAGAGTTCTTTAAATTACTATTGCTACTTCCCGCTCCTAAATTACACCACTCTCCAATGACTGCATCGCCTAAATAACCATCATGTGCTTTATTGGAATAACCCATCATTACGGCATTTTTTATTTCTCCCCCACCCATGCAGTACGGTCCTAATGAAGTACCTCCATAAATTCGGCTATTCATTTTAACTACCGAATTATACCCAATCGCAAATGGTCCTCTGATGCTAGAACCTTCCATGATTTCAGCCTTTTTCCCAATATAAATGGGCCCTGTAGATGCATTTAAAATGCAAAAATTGAGCTTAGCTCCTTCTTCTATAAATATTTGATTGGCGCCAATAGTATTCACCGTAGAAGGAATTGGCTGAGAAATTCGGTTACTAGTAACAAGGTCAAAATCGCTTCTAATAATCGAATCATTTATTTGCATGATTTCCCATGGAAAGCGAATTCGTAACGTATGTTCTATTTTAATGGCTTGTGTAAAATAATCAGCTGTATTAGCTGGATCAAATTCACTAAATGCCAAATTTGATTTGCCAGCTATCAACCCAAACTCATCCATTAAACAATCTCCTAATTGCAAGGCTTTTATCTTATTCACCAATGATTCATTAGGCAAAACAGAAGCATCAACCCAAATGTATTCTTCTGCCAAACCAGCTGCTTCAATATTAGGGGTCAAATATAAATCCTGTAAGTAGGGTGCTGTATGGATATAAGAGAGCTCATTGAGCAGCAGCTCCCATCGCTCCTTAATACTTAATAAACCAAAATGAAATTGTGCCGCTGCTTTGGTTGTAGAAAGCGGGGCCAACAGGTTCCGATATGGTGGGTCAAATAAAATAACAGCCATACACAAATGTAGCCGAAAACGGGATACGGTTTTCTTCGTAACTTGCGCCCTCAAACTTTATAAATATTTTCCTATGAGTATTGGTACATTTTCATACCCCATGCCGGTAAACGAACCGGTTCTTCAATTTGCACCAGGAAGTGCTGAGAAAGCCGCGCTAAAAAAAGCTTTGGCCGAAGCAAAGAAAAAACAATTGGATATCCCAATGTATATTGGAGGGAAAGCTGTAAAGACCGATAAAAAAACGGCGATTCATCCTCCACACGAATTAGCGCATACCCTTGGTCATTTTAATGCTGGGGAAGAAAAACATGCACACCTCGCTATTGCTGCTGCATTGCAAGCCAAAGAAAAATGGGCAGCTATGAGTTGGGAAAATAGGGCACATATCTTTTTAAAAGCGGCCGATTTATTGGCTACTAAATATCGTTTTCAAATGTTGGCTGCAACCATGTTGGGCCAAAGTAAGAATGCCTTTCAGGCAGAGATTGATAGCACTTGTGAATTAATTGACTTTTTGCGTTTTAACGTACATTTCTTAAGTGAAATTTATAAGCAACAGCCCATTTCTGCACCTGGTATGCACAACCGTTTAGAGTGGCGTCCATTGGAAGGATTTGTATTGGCTGTAACGCCGTTCAACTTTACTGCTATTGGTGGTAACCTTCCTACTTCTGCTGCAATGTGTGGAAACGTAGTGGTTTGGAAACCTGCCAATACCCAAATTTATTCTGCGCAATTATTCATGCGCATTTTAAAAGAAGCTGGTTTACCTGATGGTGTAATCAACTTGATTTATGTGGATGGTCCTACAATTGGTAAAGTATGTTTTTCTCATAGAGACTTTGCTGGTGTTCATTTCACTGGTTCTACTGGTGTTTTCAATAATATGTGGAAAGTAATTGGTGAAAACATGGGCATGTATAAATCTTACCCAAGAATTGTTGGAGAAACAGGTGGTAAAGATTTTGTGGTAGCACATAAGTCTGCTGATGTTGATGCGGTGGTTACTGCATTAGCTAGAGGTGCTTTTGAATTCCAAGGACAAAAATGTTCTGCTGCTTCAAGAGCTTATATTCCTAGCAATTTAGCGGACGAAATTTTAAGAAAATTAGTAGCTGCAATCAATACCATGAAAATGGGAACGGTGGAAGACTTTACCAATTTTATCAATGCAGTAATTGATGAGAAGTCTTACAACAGTATCACCCGTTATATTACCAATGCCAAGAAAAATAAGAAAGTAAAAATCATTGCTGGTGGTAACTTCAGCAAGACCAAAGGTTATTTTATTGAGCCAACGGTGATTGTAACCAAGGATCCTAAATCGGTTACCATGTGCGAAGAAATTTTTGGACCAGTATTAACCATTTATGTTTACCCAGCTGAACAATTTGAGAAAACACTTAAATTGATTGATGGTACTTCTCCTTATGCTTTAACTGGTGCTATTCTTTCTCAAGATAGAGCTGCAGTTGAATTGGCTACCAATGAACTCAGAAATGCTGCTGGTAATTTTTACATCAATGATAAACCCACTGGAGCGGTGGTTGGTCAACAACCATTTGGTGGAGCCAGGGCTTCTGGTACCAATGATAAAGCGGGCAGTGCTTTGAACCTTTACAGATGGTTAAGCGCTCGTACGATCAAGGAAACTTATAATCCTCCTGTACATTATGGCTATCCTTTTATGCAGGAAGCATAAATAACAAAAAAAGTCCCGAATGATTTCGGGACTTTTTTTATACTTACCATTTGAGTCAAACTACTTAGGTAAAACCACTGTATCAATTACGTGTACTACGCCATTACCTGCTTTCAAGTCAGCTGCAACAACGGTAGCAACACCACCATTCTCGTCGGTTAATGTTACTTTACCATCTTTTAATGTTACAGTTAATGAATTACCAGCAACTGTTTTTACTACTACTTTACCTTTACCATCTTTAATTGCTTTTACTACTGCAGCAGCATCTAAATTTCCTGCAACTACGTGGTAAGTTAAAACTTTAGTTAAAGTGGCTTTGTTTTCAGGCTTCAATAAGTTTGCAACAGTACCTGCAGGCAATTTGTCGAATGCTGCGTTAACTGGAGCAAATACGGTGAAAGGTCCAGCACTTTGTAGGGTAGCAACTAAATCAGCAGCTTTTACAGCAGCAACTAATGTAGAATGGTCCTTAGAACCAACTGCAATGTCTACTACTGTTTTCTGTGCAGATACGGTACCCAACAAACCCATTACTGCAACCATTGTCAAAGTTAAAATGCGCATTTTCATAAAAGTTTTGTTTAATTTTTTATATCTAACTCATAAACAAGGAAAAGGTTCATCTCAGTTTGCTGATTTAGGGATGAACGGTAGCCATGTTGAGTGAATTTGATCTAAAATTCGTTTTTGATTGTACAAATAATCAAGACGAAATATTGGCTCAATAATTTAGTTCTTCAATCAACTTTTTGATTACCTACTCGTTATTTAAAAAAAAGATTATGGCATTTCCCAACCTAGTTCTTGTAGATGTATTAAGACAAACCGCAAAAAATTTAAGTGAAGGCGCTCATTATGCTTGGGGGAATCATGGTGCATGTAATTGCGGTAATTTATTGCAAGTAGTTGCTAATGTAAGCAAAGAAGAGATTTTAACTTATGCACACACCGGTTTTGGGGAATGGACAGAATTGGCCGAAGAATATTGTCCAGTAAGCAATACACCAGTTAATCTAATGATCAAAAAACTAACCGATATAGGGCTTACCCCAACGGATATTCATCATTTGGAATACTTAGACGACAAATCGGTTCTTGAAAAATTACCGGGTGGTTTTAAGTGGTTAAAAAGAAATGTTAGAGAAGATGTAGTGCTCTATTTTTCCACATTTGCTGACATTTTAGAGGAAAACTACCTAAATAATATTCGTATCCCATTTCCGCCTGAAGAAGTATTGGAAACTGAATTTGCTGGGTAGGGAACTATCAAGGATAACCCCTATATTTGCCATCAAATTTTTGAAAAGTGTCTACAAAATTTTCTAAAGAAACTTACCTCTATTGGTACGAGTTAATGCAACTGATTCGTCAGTTTGAATTAAAAGCTGAAGAAATGTATAAAATGGCAGGAAAAATCCGCGGATTTTTTCATGCGTACATTGGGCAGGAAGCAATTGCAGCTGGTTGTATGACTGCTACTCAAGCTGATGATCCATTTATTACTGCTTATAGAGACCATGGTTTAGCTTTGGCCAAAGGTGTATCTGCCAATGCTTGTATGGCAGAATTATATGGTAAAGCAACTGGCTGTGCTAAAGGTAAAGGAGGCAGTATGCACTTTTTTAGCGTTGAACATAAATTCTTTGGTGGACATGGAATTGTGGGAGCGCAAATTGGAACTGGTGCTGGATTAGCATTTGCAGAAAAATACAAGGGCACCCAAAACGTTGTGCTTTGTTATTTTGGTGATGGAGCTGCTCGTCAGGGTATGTTGCATGAAACTTTTAACCTTGCAATGCTTTGGAAACTACCCGTAATTTTTATTTGTGAAAACAATAATTACGCAATGGGTACTTCTATTGAAAGAACAAGTAATGTAATTGATATTTATAAATTGGCAGATGCATATGAAATGCCTGCTGATAAAGTAGATGGAATGACTCCAGAATCTGTTCACGATGCAGTTGCCAGAGCAGTAAAAAGAGCAAGAGAAGGAGACGGTCCTACCCTATTGGAAATGAAAACATATCGATACAAAGGTCACTCTGTATCCGATCCTCAGAAATACAGATCTAAGGAAGAAGTGGAAGAATACAAAGATCAAGATCCAATTATAAAAGTAGCTTCTACCATTTTAGACAATGGTTTTGCAACGCAAGCTGAAATAGATGCGATTGATGCACGTGTAAATGCATTGGTTGATGAATCAGTTCGATTTGCAGAAGAAAGCCCTTGGCCAGATGATAGCGAAGTGTTGAAAGATGTTTACATCGACCAGAATTATCCTTTTATTGTAGATTAATTTATCAAATAGTATAATCATATATAATGAGCGAAAAACAAACGCCTGAAGTTGTATCTCAAGAGGCATCAAATAAAGTTGTATCAAAGTTTGCACAAATTCAAAAACCTTTATTAGGAGCTATTGCAGCTGTATTAATATTAGGAGGAGGTTGGTTTGCTTACCAACAATATATTGTTAAACCAAAAGAAGAAAAAGCTGCAGAAGCTTTATTTAAAGCTGAACAATATTTTGCAGTGGATTCCTCTAGATTAGTATTAAATGGGGATGGCCAATACAAAGGTGTATTAAATGTAATCAGCAATTTTGGCGGAACTAAAGCGGCTAATCTTGCTCATTATTATGCAGGTATCAGTTACTTAAAATTAGGCGAATTTGATAATGCAGTGAAACACCTTAAAGACTTCTCTACCGATGCCAAGCAAGTTCAATTGTTAGCAACAGGTTGCTTAGGTGATGCATACGCTGAATTAAATAAGAAAGAAGAAGCCATTGAAGCGTATAAAAAAGCGGCCAATACATTTGCAGAAGACGAAACCAATTCATCTGAATATTTATTCAGGGCTGCTTTATTACTTGAAACTACAGGTAAAGCAGCAGAAGCTTTAGAACTTTACAAAGATTTAAAAACAAAATTCCCTAAAACAGATAAAGGTTTTCAAGCTGATAAATACATCTATCGTTTGAGTATCGAAAAAAATGACCTTGCTGAATAATGGCTACAAAAGGAAATACAACATTAAACAAAGGCATCCCCACTCTGGAGGATGCCTTTGTTGTTATCATTAAAACTGAATGGAATAGTAGCATCATCAACGCTTTAGAAAAAGGTGCCAAAAAGATTTTGAAAGCCTCTGGTGTTGGAACTAAAACATTGGTTGTACCTGGTGCATTTGAATTACCCTTTGCAGTTAAGCAACATTATGCTTACAGCAAAAGAACACCAGATGCCTATATTGTATTAGGAGCTGTTATTCAAGGAGACACCCCACATTTTGATTATGTATGTAAGGGAGTAACAGATGGAATTATGCAATTGAATTTGCAAATTGATGCCCCAGTCATTTTTGGTGTATTAACTGTATTGAATGAACAGCAAGCCATTGAAAGAATTGGGGGAATTCATGGCCATAAAGGCGAAGAAGCGGCAATAACGGCCCTGAAAATGATTCAATTGAATCGTGCAATTAAATAACCAGCATAGATGAACGTACAAATATTTGTTCCCTGCTTTATTGACCAACTCTATCCTGATGTGGCATTTAATATGGTGAAAGTATTAAAGAAAGCGGGTTGTACGGTTCATTATAATACAGCGCAAACTTGTTGTGGTCAGCCTGCATTTAATGCCGGATTTCATGGAGAAGCCAAAGAAGTTTGCACTAAATTTTTACAAGATTTTGAGGGTGCCGACTATATAGTTGCTCCTAGTGCAAGCTGTGTAGGTTTTGTAAAAAACTATTACAAGCAAGTATTTGAAAACTCAGCTCATAAAACACAAGCAGCAAAAACCGCTGAAAGAATTTTTGAATTTTCTGATTTCTTAGTGAACGTATTAAAAGAAACCAATTTTGGTGCTGTATTAAATGAGAAAGCTACTTATCACGATAGCTGTGCAGCATTAAGAGAATGTAAAATCAAAAATGAACCTAGATTATTATTGAATAATGTAGCTGGATTAGAATTGGTTGAAATGAATGATGTAGAAACCTGTTGCGGGTTTGGTGGCACTTTCGCCGTAAAATTCGAACCCATTAGTATTGCAATGGGCAATCAAAAAATAAATAACGCTGCTGAAACAAAAGCATCAGTACTAATTAGTACCGATATGAGTTGTTTAATGCATATAGACGGTTGTGCTAAACACGAAGGCAAGCAAATGAAAATGATGCATTTGGCCGATGTATTAGCTAGTGGATGGTGAGTTCTATCCTAACTCCCACTCAAAATCTAATTGACGTTTTTCTAAATTAGCAGCTACTAAGGTTACAGTAACTTTGTCGCCCATCTTGAATACACGTCCACTTCTTCTTCCTACTAAACTGTATTCGGATTCTACCAATCTAAAATCATCGAAATCACTCAAGCTTACAATGCTTACTAATCCTTCACACTTGTGTGCGACTGTTTCAACAAAAAATCCAAAGCTAGTTACACCACTAACGACTCCTTCAAATGTTTCCCCTACATGCGATTGCAAAAACTCCACTTGTTTGTATTTATTCCCTGCCCGCTCACACTCCATTGCAGCTCGCTCCCTTTCACTGGTATGCTTGCATTTCTCTGTCATTTTTTTATCAATCATTGGTGCTCCATCCAATACTGATTGTAATACCCGATGCACCAAAACATCAGGGTATCTTCGAATGGGAGAAGTAAAATGACAATAATGTTCGAAAGCTAAACCATAATGGCCAATATTTTCTGGTGTATAAATGGCTTTAGCCATGGTTCTTATTCCGAGTTGCTCCAATACATGTTGCTCAGGTTTACCATGAGCATCTGCCAACATTCCATTAAAGCTATGTGCAATTGCTTGCGGAGTGGATATATCAAAACTGTGGCCGTATCTTTTAGCATATTGAATAAATGGTGCTAATTTTTCTTCATCGGGTTGATCATGCACTCTATATGGAAAAGGAATCGGCTTTTTATTAACGTGCTGCTTGGCTATATTTTCTGCTACTGTTCTATTGGCCAATAGCATAAACTCTTCAATTAATTGATGCGACTCTTTGCTTTCTTTTACAATGATACCTATAGGAACTCCTTTTTCATCTAATTGGAAACGAACTTCTTGAGAAGAAAAATTGATGGCCCCCTTGCTGAATCTTTTCTTTCTCAGTTTTTGAGCAATATCATTCAGTAATAAAATCTCCTCCTTATGCAACCCTTCTTTGGTCTCTATTATTTGCTGTACATCCTCGTAGGTATACCTATGATCAGAATGAATTACTGTTCTACCCAACCAATATTGTTTAACATCTCCATTTTCATTGGTTTGGAAAATGGCTGAAAAAGTAAGCTTGTCTTCGTGTGGTCTTAATGAACATAATTCATTAGAAATATGCTCTGGCAACATGGGGTTTACTCTGTCGGGTAAATATACGGATGTAGCCCTTCTGTATGCTTCTGCATCCAAGGCTGAGTCTGGAACCACATAATGACTCACATCTGCAATATGAACACCTATTTCATATTTATTGTCGCCTAATTTTCTAATCGAAATTGCGTCATCAAAATCTTTAGCATCTACGGGGTCAATTGTAAATGTAAGCAAGGGCCTACAATCTCTTCTTTTGGCTATTTCAGCCGCATCAATGATATCTACCAGTCTACCAGCTTCTTCTTGCACTTCATCTGAAAAACTTAGCGGAAAGCCTGCTTCAGCTAAGATTTCTTTCATAGCTGCATCATTCACATCATCAGGAGCCATAATGCTAATTACTTCCCCAACAGGCTTTTTATCTTCCTTATCCCAACGAACCAGCTTAACCAAGACTTTATCTCGGTGCTGTGCTCCATTAATCGATTGCATAGGGATGTATAAGTCTGGCATGGGTTTGTCAGAATCGGGCACAAAAAAAGCATGGTGTGCAGAAACTTGCAACCTGCCGATAAACTCCGTTTGTTTGCGCTCTACCACTTCAGTAATTTTTCCCTCTTTTTTTCCAGTACGAACATTTTCACGAATTACTTTAACTCTTACAGTGTCTCCATTCAATGCAGTTCCAAAATCATTGGGCCTTACCAAAACATCTCCTGATTGGTCATCAATTAACACATAGCCCATACCTGAACGAGTAACTTCCAATTTCCCTTTCAAGGTTTGAACGGTGATGGTTTTAGCTTTTTGCTTTTGTTTAGATTTTGGTTTCTTGGTGCTCATGCGTTTGGATTGAAATTAAAATCTTGAATGAATTTAATCAGCAATTCATTAAAATGCCAAGATTCATCAAAAAGGATTCGGTGTCTGATTGGAATAACAAAAAAGGGCAAACTGGTTAATTCATCTTTGAATTTGATCAATCTAACTGCATCTTTTTCTGTAGTAATAAATAGTTTTCTTTCTGCAGAAATATCATCAAATTTCTGCTTCATTTCTTTTAAGTCGTCAATTGAAAAGATATGGTGATCGGGATAATCTTGTTGGTAATAAGTAGTAGCTTTTTGTAAAAGATAATCTTTAAGTGGCTTGGGATTGGCAATACCACATACCAGCATTACTTCATCCATTGAATTGATGGAATATTGAATACTGCTGTCGCAAATATGATAAGGCATCCCATACTCAATACAAGTAAAAAAAACTTTTTGTGATGGCAATGGCTTCAGTTCTCTTAATATGGTAGATTTTACCTTCTCATCCATATCTGGAGGACATTTGGTCACAATGATTACTTGCGCTCTTTTTGCAGAAGCCCATTCGTCTCTTAGATCCCCTGTTGGCAAAAAGAAATCGCTGGTATATAAATTACTGAACTCGGTAAGTAAAATATTGAAACCTGCCTTAACTGTTCTATGTTGAAACGCATCATCCAATATGATGGCTTGTAATTCGGGATGATCTTGTAATAAATGTGGGATTGCAACAATCCGCTCTTCTCCTACTGCTACTGCTACATGGGGGAACTTTAAAGCAAACTGCATAGGTTCATCACCAATTTCCAACGCCGTTGTTTGATTATTAGCTAGTGCATAACCCTTGGTTCTTCTTTTATAGCCCCTGCTTAAAGTAGCCATTTTGAATTTAGGGCTTAATAATTCTAATAAGTACTCTACCATAGGAGACTTCCCAGTTCCACCCACTGCCAAATTACCCACACAAATAATCGGAAAGTTAAATGCTGCAGATTTAAGAATATCCTTATCGAATAATCTATTTCTAATCATAATAATCAAACCATACAATGCTGCCAAGGGTAGCAACAATACACGAAATGATTTAAGAAAAATGGTATTAAAATTCATAAATACGATTAGGGGTAATACCTAGGTGTAAAGGTATATCAAATTCATGGGTGTCACTGATGAATGCAACTGGTTCAAAATAAGAAAATCCAATTAAAGCAGTATGTTCTTGTTTTTCAGCCAAAAAACGATCGTAATACCCTTTACCAAAACCAACTCTATATCCAGCTTCGTCAAAAACCAATAATGGAACCAATACCAAATCAATTTCGCTTAGCGCAATGGGCTCACCCTTTTTGGGTTCTGTAATACCCCATTGATTGGTTTGATACACTGTATCTTCATTCACCAATATCGCTTGCATGTTTTCTTGGTTTTGAACAACAGGATAAGCCAATTGAAGTTGAGGAATCATATGTCGTAAATAGCCATTGAACAAATGCGTATTGGGTTCTGCTTTATTTGCCATTGGCCAATAGCTTAAAACAGTTTGAATACCATCAAAATTGATTTGTTGAAATTGGATTAATAAAAGATCATCTAATTTCAATCGGTCTGGACCATGTAATTCGGCTCTTTTATTAATGTAGATCTCTCTTAAATCTGCTTTAAGCATAACTATTTGGTGTACGGTGTAAAATTCGGTACTGCAATTTACCATTTAGCCAATCAATTTGATATTTTTATACTAATCCAATTATTCTAATTATCATGAAAAGAATATTCATTAGTTGTTTTATACTTTGCATTTGCATGAATGGTTTTGCACAAAATGCATATGCAATCATTCCTAAGCCCACATTTATTAGTTACCCGCATAGCACTGAACCTTTTGTTTTAGACAGCAAACAAAGTATTTTCTTTGATTTTCCATACGAGCCACAAGCCCAATACTTACAAGCGCTTATTGAAAAGCAAACTGGAATTGTACTTAGTTTGAAAAAAAGAATAGACCCAAATAACAAGCCAACTAATGGAATTTACTTTAACCCCAATCATTATTCTAATTCCCAATCAGAAAAATATGAGCTAACTGTTAAAAAGCAACAAATTGATATTGAATACTTCGATTTAAGAGGATTAATCAATGGAATTCAAAGTTTAATCCAACTAATGCCGATTGGACAATTCAATAGCATTAAAATTTCACCCGTTCATATTGAAGACCAACCAAGATTCTCTTATAGAGGTATGCACTTAGATGTAGTAAGACATATTTTCCCTGTAAGCTATATCAAAAAATATATTGACTATTTGGCTTTTCATAAATTCAATACTTTCCATTGGCATTTAACGGACGACCAAGGTTGGAGAATTGAAATGGATGCATATCCTAAACTAAACACTATTGGATCTTATAGAAATGAAACATTAATTGGTCATTTTAAAGACAGCCCAGCCCAATATGATGGAACCAAATATGGTGGATATTATACTAAGGCAGAAATAAGAGAAATCATCCAGTATGCTTCCGTAAGAGCCATTACAGTTATTCCCGAAATAGATATACCAGGACATAGCCGTGCAGCCATAGCTGCTTATCCAGCGCTCAGCACCAAACCAGATACAATTTGGAATGTTGCTACAACATGGGGAATGTACAATAGACAGAACAATGTACTAGCACCCAAACCAGCCACTTTTCAATTCTTAGAAAAAGTATTTGATGAAGTAATTGCACTTTTTCCTTCTCCTTATATTCATGTGGGTGGAGACGAATGCAGTAAAATATGGTGGAAACAAGACCCTGCAACGCAAGCTTTTATGAAAGAAAAAGGGTTGAAAAACGAAACAGCTTTACAAACCTATTTTATTGAGTTTATTGCTAATCACTTAAAATCAAAGGGTAAGCAAACAATTGGTTGGCATGAAATAAATGAGGGGGATCTAGACACTTCAACCATTGTAATGAACTGGGGCACCGAAAAGCAAGCGATTGAAGCGGCAAGCAAAGGTTTCAAAGTAATCAATACACCTGGTAAGCCTTTTTATTTTGATCACTATCAATCACAAGATCCAAAAGACAGTTTAGCCATACATGGTTACAATCCACTAGAAGCAGTGTACAATTACAATCCTATACCCGCTGCTGTAATTCAAAAGGGATTAAGCAATAAAATCATTGGAGGACAAGCAAATGTTTGGACGGAATATATGGGAAATGAAAAAAAGGTAGATTATATGATATTCCCGAGAATGACTGCTTTGAGCGAAACACTTTGGAGCATCCCAGAAAAAAAGAACTATGCTGACTTTTTGAAAAGACTCGAACAAAACGCCATTCCAAGATACCAATTCTGGAATAGCAGTTGGTTTAAAGAATATATCAAATGGGATTTGAGTAAATCGCCTAAATAAAAAATCCTCTACACATTTTTAAATGTATAGAGGATTTCAACCAATTTTCAGCAACTAGAACTGTGACTTGAAATTTCTATTTGCAGATTTCATTTCTCTGTGGATTTTCCATAGATCAACTGCACGAAATGCTTTCTTTTTTTCTTCTCTGTTTTGAACAAACATGTCTGTTGCCAAAGTTTCTCTTACTTCTTGTACTAATTCGTTTAAATGCGCCTTATCCATCTGTACGATAGAAGGCATAACTTCACCTTTCATTGTATTACTATTTTAATTTTTTACAAATGTTTTTGAGCAGGGTAGGAAAATTGTCGTAATCGTTAGAATAGAATGGCCTTCTATTTGTCTACCTGTATATTTGATTCTTAATCGTTGCTCAATTCCGCCGCAAATGTACGACGAGTAAGCACAGTAAAAAAATTAAACTGTAAAATAAAAGTTAATATATCATATGTCCTTTCACAAAATCGCTTACCAAATAACTGATCAATTTACCTGTTCCTGCATCTTTATCTCCATTGGATAATTGCACGGCTCCTT
>CALRUG020000085.1:0-13890 GCA_943371295.1 Synechococcus sp. UW140
TTATAATGGTTATAAAATCAATGTAATTGATACTCCGGGCCACAGTGATTTTGGTGGAGAAGTTGAGCGCGTATTGAAAATGGCCGATGGGGTTATTTTATTGGTAGATGCTTTTGAAGGACCAATGCCTCAAACTCGTTTTGTATTGCAGAAAGCATTGCAATTGAACTTGCATCCTATTGTGGTAATTAATAAAGTAGATAAACCCAACTGTAGACCTGATGAGGTTCACGATGCGGTTTTTGAATTATTCTTCAACTTAGACGCAACAGAAGAACAATTAAACTTCCCTACTTTTTATGGTAGTGGAAAGAACGGTTGGTTCAATGATAGCTTAACACAAACAGAAGATATCTTCCCTTTAATGGATGGTATCATTAAATATGTACCAGCTCCTAAAGTAAACGAAGGAACCCTTCAGTTACAAATTACTTCATTAGATTATTCTTCATTCTTAGGTAGAATTGCGATTGGTAAAGTAACCAGAGGTTCTATTAAAGAAGGACAACAAATTGCATTGGTTCAAGCAGATGGTACTTTCAAGAAAATGAAGGTTAAAGAACTATATGTGTTTGAAGGAATGGGTAAGCGTAAAGTTACAGAAGTATTATCTGGAGATCTTTGTGCAGTAGTAGGATTAGAAGAGTTCAATATTGGAGACACTATTGCAGATATTGAAAACCCAGAAGGTTTACCCATCATTAGTGTGGATGAGCCTACCATGAGTATGACATTCAGCATTAACAACTCTCCTTTCTTTGGTAGAGATGGTAAGTTTGTTACCTCTCGTCACTTGCGTGATCGTTTGATGAAAGAGACCGAAAAGAACTTAGCATTAAGAGTAGAAGATACTGACAGTGCAGATAGTTTCTTAGTATTTGGTAGAGGTATTTTACACTTAGGCGTATTGGTAGAAACCATGCGTAGAGAAGGATATGAGTTAACAGTAGGTAATCCACAGGTATTGGTTAAAACCATTGATGGTAAAAAACACGAGCCTTATGAGAACCTAGTGGTAGATGTTCCATCCGAATACAGTGGTAAAGTAATTGACTTAGTAACCCAACGTAAGGGCGAAATGCAAATCATGGAATCGAAGGGCGAAATGCAACACTTGGAGTTTGAAATTCCTTCAAGAGGGTTGATTGGTCTAAGATCTCAGATGTTAACTGGTACAGCAGGTGAAGCAGTAATGGCACACCGCTTTATTGATTACAAACCATGGAAAGGACCTATTCCTGGAAGAAGCAATGGAGTATTAATTGCGAAGTTCCAAGGCGTAACTACTGCTTATTCAATTGATAAATTACAAGATCGCGGTAGCTTCTTTGTAGATCCAGGAGATGAAGTATATGTTGGTCAAATTATTGCAGAACATATTAAGCCAGGAGACTTAAATGTGAATGCAGTGGAAATGAAAAAACTGACCAACCACCGTGCAAGCGGAAGTGATGATGCAGTGAGAATTGTTCCAAAATTGCAGTTCACATTAGAAGAGTGTATGGAATATATTCAGCAAGATGAGTGTATTGAAGTAACACCTAAGAATATTCGTATGCGTAAATCTATTTTAGATGAGAACGAACGTTCTAAAGTTTCTAAGAGCATGAAATCTGAAGCAGTAGGTTAATCACCTATTGTTACTTTATACAAAAGAGGCACTCATTTGAGTGCCTCTTTTTTGTTTGTTAAATACGTTGAATTAATTCTTGCTGATTACAGCGTTTTCGAAGCTGATGGTTTCAAAGCTTACATTGTACTGCTCAGATTTCTTTGATTTAACTTCTTCAATTACAAAAGACAATTTGCTTGATTCATCTTTTGGAAATTTAAAAGTTTTGCTGAAATCTTTGTCAGCATAATTGCCTTTGAAAATCATTTCATTGTTGGCATCTGTAATGATTAGGTTAAAAGATGCACCACTTGGGTTGCTGAATTTAACCTGAATCGTGTGTAATTGATTTTTATCAATACCACTGTACTTTACTTCTGCTTTGCTCTTAGTAGATATATCATAAGCTCTTACAGGAGATACAGACGCGTTGGCCGATAAAAACATCAATGAAGACACCACAGATCCAAAAACGATTCTCTTAACACTGGTAACGATTGTTTGCTTTTTCATACTTTTCAAATTTTACTGTGAGTAAATAGATTCTTCTCAAATGGCAACAGCAAACGAAAAAGCTTAGTGTACACTATACACATTAATACCCAATGGGCTAAAAGGTAACCCAAAAAAATAAAATTTTGACTTAAGTGATTGAAAACGAATTAGTTAAATTTATTTAACTGGCTTGTTCAAGGTCTCCCAAAGCAGGTCTTTCAGTTCTGTAAGGCCCTTATTGGTCACTGACGAAATAAATAAATGGGGAATATTGGCAGGTAATTCCTTACTAATGGCTTCTTTTAATTCATCATCCAACATATCGCTTTTGCTGATAGCGATGATGAAATCTTTCTGCAACATTTCCTCATTATAGTTTCTCAATTCTTGACGCAGAATCTCAAATTCTTTTCCATGATCATCGCTATCTGCAGGAATCAAAAACAATAAAACGGAGTTGCGTTCAATATGTCTTAAGAAACGATGTCCCAATCCTTTGCCCTCTGCAGCACCTTCAATAATTCCGGGTAAATCTGCAATACAAAATGATTTGGAGTCGCGGTATTCTACCATGCCTAGTTGCGGTATCAAAGTAGTAAAAGCGTAATTGGCAATCTTTGGTTTAGCGGCAGTTATAGACGATAGTAGTGTAGATTTACCTGCATTTGGAAATCCTACCAAACCCACGTCTGCCAATACTTTCAGCTCAATATTTTTCCATCCTTCTATACCAGGTTCACCTGGTTGAGCATGGTCAGGTGCTTGATTAGTAGGGGTAGCAAAATTGGCATTACCCAATCCACCTCTTCCACCACGCATCCAAATATATTCCTGTCCGTCTTCTAAAATTTCTGCTTCAATTTTTCCAGTCTCTTCGTCTCTTGCAACAGTACCTAATGGAACATCTATGATAATATCTTTTCCATCTTTTCCTGTACAATTATCTTTACTGCCATTCTCACCATGCTCTGCTAAAACGTTTTTGAAATACCTCAAGTGCAATAAAGTCCACAAATTGCTATTACCTCTTAAGATAATATGACCACCACGGCCTCCATCGCCTCCATCAGGTCCACCCATTGCAGTGAGTTTATTGCGCATAAAATGCCTAACACCTGCGCCACCGTGACCACTGCGGGCAAAAATTCTGATATAGTCTATGAAGTTATTCCTTTCCGACACTTGAATGATTTAGCTGCAAAGATACAACATTGAAAATTGTGCTACTTTTTCAGTGCATTCCAAGTTGTATAAAGTGTTTCTTGTTGGGGACGATCATTGGGGATACTTCTTAAGGGCTCACATGCCTCAAACTGTTCCTGCATCTCTTTCGGAAGTTGTTGGTACAATTGAGTGCCCTTGGTTTTCCAAGCAATCATTTCATCAGATACTTGCTTAATTATTTTTGCGGGGTTTCCTGCAATTAAAGATCGAGAAGGAAATTGTTCATCTGCTTTGATAAAACTCATGGCGCCCACAATGCATTCATCTTCTAATACTACGTTGTCCATGATTACTGAATTCATGCCTATCAAACAGTTTCGTCCAATGGTTGCACCGTGTATCACTGCACCATGACCAATATGGGCGTTTTCTTTTAATAAAACAGTAGTACCCGGAAACATATGTAAGGTGCAATTTTCTTGAACATTGCAACCATCTTCAATAATAATGGCGCCCCAATCTCCTCTGATAGCAGCTCCTGGCCCTATATATACATTTTTACCAATGACAACATTACCCGTAACAGCGGCTTGAGGATGTACAAAAGAGCTCTCATGTACAACAGGTATAAATCCCTTAAATGAATAAATCATATGTCTGCTTTTACCACTGGTTTACCTGTTCTAAAACAGTTGCCTTTAAATATAGACACCAATTGCTCGTGTTGATTCAGGATGGTAATTTGATACAAGCCCGTAGAACGACCATTGTGCAATTCCTTTGCTTCTGCAATCAAAGTGTCGCCTACGTGTACAGGCTTCAAAAAATTAATAGAAGTATCTAAAGCAACCGATAAATTATTTCTGTTGTTGCAAGCAAAAGCAAAAGCGCTATCCGAAAATGCAAAAGCAATCCCACCATGCACAATGCCTAATCCATTCATCATCTCAGGTCTTACCAGCATTTTAATTTTGCTATACCCTTCTTGAATAGCTAACACTTCAATTCCCAACCACTGAGAAAACATATCTGTTTTCATCATTTCATCAACAACTAGTTTTGGTGTCATGATAAATAATTTAGGGTTATTGTCCTTTGTATTGCGGTGCTCTTTTGGCTAAGAATGCATCTACGCCTTCTTTAAAATCTGCAGTTGCTGCTGCTTTTTGTTGTAATTGATCTTCTAATGCCAATTGAGTAGTAATATCATTGGTAGCAGAAGCATTCAATGCTTGTTTAATATAGCCCAATGCTTTGGTGGGCATTTGTGCCAACTGCAATGCTATTTTTTTACTCTCTGTTTCAAATGCTTCGTCATCAAATACTTTGTATAGCATGCCCATTTGTAATGCGTCTGCAGCAGATACTTTATCGCCCAGCATCATGAGTGCGCTGGCTCTTTGAAAACCAATTAATCTCGGAAGGGTATAAGTTCCACCACTATCCGGAATTAAACCAATTTTAGAAAATGCTTGAATAAAAGAAGCGGAAGATTTACTAATTACCACATCGCATGCAAATGCAATATTGGCTCCCGCACCTGCAGCAACTCCATTGACTGCTGCTACTACTGGCTTTGCAATATCTCTGAGTCGTTGAACAATTGGATTATAATGCTCACTTAAAATACGCTGCATGCCTGGCCCTTCTGGATCTACTACTTCAGCTAAATCTTGTCCTGCACAAAATCCTTTTCCCGCACCAGTTAAATAAATGGTCCTGATAGAATCATCTGAAGCACACTGGTCTAAAATAGTTTGCAATTGCAATGCCATTGCTCTGTTAAAGGAATTCAATTTATCAGGCCTGTTCATGGTAATAAATGCAACACCTGATTCAACGGAAAATAATATCGGGTCCATAAAATAAATTAATGACATTTAAAATAATCGAAGGGCTCTTTACACTCCTCGCATTTATACAAAGCCTTACAAGCAGTACTTCCAAATTGCGATACCAAAACGGTATGTGTAGAATTGCACTGCGGACAAGGCACTATTAAATCTTCTAAATAAGCTTGGTCAAAACTTTTTCCCACAGGGGGAGCAATGCCGTATGCTTTTAGTTGCTGCTTTCCATTTTCGGTCATCCAATCAGTGGTCCAAGCGGGAGATAAAATAGTTTGAATACTGGTTTGGTAACCCGCAGCATTCAATGCCATTTTAATATGCATCGAAATCATATCCATTGCTGGACAACCCGTGTAAGTAGGTGTGATGGTAACCCTTACTTGCTGTTCATCTAATTCAACAGCCCTGATCACCCCTAAATCTACTACTGATAATACCGGCACTTCTGGATCTTTAACAGTTTCCAAAATTTTCCAGATGGCATTGGTGGCAATTGTATTGTTTACCATTCGCTGTTGGGGTATGCTCTTTGTAAGTATTGCATTTCTGCTAAAATATATCCAAGATGTTCTGTATGCATTCCTTCGGCCCCTCCTTTTTGTACAAATGTTTTAGAAGGAATACGCAATCCTGCTTCTTCAAATACGGCTGAAACTTTTTTGTTCCATGCAGTTTGAATATCGGCATAATTTAAACAGGTTGCGGTTGCATATTCGGGTTGGATAAAAAGCTCACCTGTATAGGCCCAAATATTTTCGATGGCTGTTTGCATTCTTTGTTTACTCTCTTCGGTTCCATCCCCCAATCTGAGCACCCAATCTTGACTCCACTTAACATGGTAGCTGACTTCTTTAATTGATTTTTCTGCAATAGCGGCTACTTGTGCGTCATTGTGTTTCAATAGCTGAGTAAATAATTGCAATTCAAATTCACTCAATAAAAATAATCGCAGCGTTGTATGTGCCCAATCGCCATTGGGTATTTCGGTAATCAATAAATTCTTGAATTCGCGCACATCTCTTAAATAAGCCAAACTGTCTTCTGTTGCGGGTAATGCTAAATTATTTCCAGTTTGGTTGATGGTGTTATTCGTTGGATCTTGATTAATCATTGCAGCTGCGTGCTGATAAAAATTTCTAGCTTGACCAATATAATCCAATGCAATATTGGTGATGGCAATATCTTGTTCTAAAATTGGCCCATGACCACACCATTCACTATTGCGATGCCCAATGATTAATGCATTATCTGCTAAGTGAAGTAAAAAATCAATCTCGTTTTTCATAGTCGCCATTACATGTATTTTACTTCCTCAGGTAAATCATAAAAAGTGGGATGTCTATAAGCTTTATCATTCGCTGGATCATATAAGGATCCTGATTCGTCCGGATTACTTGCATGAATATATTTGCTTTCTACCACCCAAAGGCTTACACCTTCCATTCTTCTGGTGTATACATCTCTGGCGTTTTCAATAGCCATTGCTGCATCTGCAGCATGTAAGCTTCCTGCATGTTTATGATCTAGCCCTTGTTTGCTTCTGATAAATACTTCCCACAAAGGCCATTCAGCAGCATTGGTTTGATTGGTGGAAATATCGGCTGCTCCATTTTTACTTTCGCCATAATCGCCGTAATAAAATTTATTTATTTGAAAGCTCATGTTGATGAATTTATTTTTTTGAATTGGCCAAATTTTAATAAAGTTTTGATCAATGAAAATTTATATTTCTTTATGCAGCTACTTGTTTTTGCTTGGCTTTTTTGTTGGCATACGCTAATGCAGCATCTCTAACCCAAGCTCCTTCTTCCCATGCTTTTTTACGTGCATCTAAACGTTCTTTATTGCATGGTCCATTACCTTGTACCACTTGCCAAAATTCATCCCAGTTAATTGGTCCAAAATCGTAATGGCCTCTTTCTTCGTTCCATTTTAAATCTTTATCTGGTAGTGTAAAGCCTAATACTTTTACTTGTTCTGCACAAACGTCTACAAATTTTTGTCTGAGTTCGTCGTTGCTAAAACGTTTGATTTTCCATTTCATACTTTGGATGGTGTTTGGGCTTTCGTCGTCTTTAGGACCAAACATCATTAAGCTAGGCCACCACCATCTGTTGATGGCGTCTTGTGCCATTTTACGTTGGGCTTCTGTACCCTTACTTAATACATAGAGTATCTCAAATCCTTGGCGTTGATGAAAACTTTCTTCTTTACAAACGCGTACCATGGCTCTTGCATAAGGTCCAAAACTGCTTCTGCACAATGGTACTTGGTTCATGATGGCCGCACCATCTACCAACCAACCTACTACACCCATATCTGCCCAACTAAGGGTGGGGTAATTAAAAATGGATGAGTATTTGGCTTTACCTGTATGCAATTGATCATACATCTGGTCTCTACTGATACCAAGGGTTTCAGCAGCACTGTATAGATATAAACCATGCCCTGCTTCGTCTTGCACTTTTGCCAATAGAATGGCTTTCCTGCGCAATGATGGGGCCCTAGTAATCCAATTACCTTCGGGTAACATACCAATGATTTCACTATGAGCATGTTGACTAATCTGTCTGATTAATGTTTGCCTGTATTTTTCAGGCATCCAGTCTTTTGGCTCAATTCTTACTTCACGATCAATCTTGTCTTGAAAGATTTGTTCAAACGCTTGTTCCATAATTATTGGTTATTTAACATCAAAATCAATTAATACATTTTCTGTTCGTGGATGAGACTGACAGGTTAATATAAACCCGTGTTCAATTTCTTCCTGCTCTAATCCATAATTCACATCCATATCTACCTCACCTTCTACCAATTTAGCTTTACAGGTACAGCATACACCACCTTTGCAGGCAAAGGGTAAATCTGCTCCATGTTTTAAAGCCGCATCTAGAATGCTCTCTCCTTCAAATCCTAAATCAAATTCAAATGTTACCCCGTCTTGTTTAACAGTGATATGGCTTTTTACTTCTTTTTTGCTGCTTGTTGTATGACTCTTTGCTTTTTTAATTTTAGCTCCTGTAGTAAATAATTCAAAATGAATTTTTTTGTTGTCTACCCCCGTTTCTTCTAACGCTTTTTTAACACTAAAAATCATTTCTTCGGGCCCGCATAAAAAGTAATCATCAACAATTGCAGGTTGTAGAATGGTATTGCATAGTTGTTGAAACTTTTCTTGATCTATTCTTCCAAAATGAATAGGGGCATCTGTTTTTTCTCTAGATAAAATATAGACGATACGGAATCTACCCATGAATTTATTCTTGAGTGATTCTAGTGCTTCTTTAAAAATGATGCTATGCCTGTTTCGATTACCATATACCAATGTGAACTGGCTGTATGGCTCAGTAACAAGTGTTGTTTTAATGATCGATAAAATGGGTGTAATGCCACTACCTGATGCAAAAGCAACATATTGTTTTTTATTTTGGGCATTCAGTTCAGTATAGAATTTTCCTAGCGGGGGCATTAATTCTAATTGCATACCTGCTTTCAATTCTTCATTGGCCCAAGTAGAGAAAACACCACCTGGAACTTTCTTGACCGCAACCCTTAATTCATTATCGAGCGGACTACTACAAATTGAATAAGACCTTCTTATTTCTTCCTCATTAATGGAGGTTTTAATGGTAATATATTGGCCTTGCTTAAATGTAAAAGCAGTCTTTTTGGCAACAGGAATATCAAATGCAATAGAAACACAATCTGCTGTTTCTTGCCTCACTTCTTTAACCGTTATAGTTTCAAACTTAGACATTCTTCAATCCTCCCACTAAAATGGTAATCATATTATTGGTTAATTCTTCTGCATTAATTTTTTGTGTAGATCTATGCCAGCTTTCAATCCCACTGATGGCATGTAGAATAATCAATACTGCGGTTGGCGCATCAATTGATTTAATTTCTTTATTGCGAATGCCCGTTTCAATGATTGCTGCAAATCTTTTGCGATACATTCTACGCTGGTTTTGAAAATTGGAAAGGTAAGGGTCAGATAAATGCTTCCACTCTCTATCGCTTACATACACTTCTTCATAATGATTCACCATTTCGTTGATATGAAAACGCACCAGCTCTTCCACTTTTGCAATCGAGCTTGTTTTTTTAGACTCTACTTCATCCATATGTTGCATGAATCGATTGGCTACTCCAAAACAGAGTTCGTGCAATAATTCAGTCTTAGATTTAATATGATTATACAAGCTGGCTGCTTCCACGCCCACTGCTTCTGCAAGGTCTCGCATGCTGGCTGCCTTAAATCCCTTCTCTCTAAATAATGAAGCTGCTTTGCTAACAATAACATCTTTCCTGCTACTGTTCTTTTCTATTTTTATTCTGGCCATGGTACGAAGATAATATACTAACACATGTTAGCAAAGAAAATGATGGATTTATCTAGTTTTGTTAGTTTTTTAATGCTTTTATCGCATTTGGTTTGGGTTACCCGATAAACCATTAATTTCGCAGCCTTATCATAAAATCGAAATATGTCTTTAGTAGTTGTTGGATCTATGGCTTTTGATGCCATTGAAACTCCCTTTGGGAAAAGTGATAAAATTATTGGTGGCGCAGGTACTTATATAGCCTGGTGCGCTTCTAATTATACCCCAGTTAAGCAAATTTCTGTTGTGGGGGGAGATTTTCCTCAGGCAGAACTAGATATCCTAACTGAGCGAGGAGTAGACTTAGAAGGAGTGCAGATTAAAAAAGACGAGAAGACATTTTTTTGGAGTGGTCGCTACCATATGGACATGAATACCCGTGATACTTTAGACACTCAATTAAATGTATTGGGTAGTTTTGAGCCAGTAGTTCCAGATAGCTTCCAAGATTGCGAGTTCTTGATGCTCGGCAACCTTGCTCCCTCCGTACAAAGAAGTGTGATTGAGCAATTAAAAACCAGACCAAAGTTGATTGTAATGGATACCATGAATTTCTGGATGGAAATTGCCATGGACGATTTGAAGCAAACTTTGGCAATGGTAGATTTATTGATGGTTAATGATAGTGAAGCGCGTGAATTAAGTGGTGAATACTCATTAGTAAAAGCTGCTGCGAAAATTATGCAGATGGGCCCTAAATATTTAATTATTAAGAAAGGGGAACATGGTGCATTATTATTCCATGGCAATAAAGTGTTCTTTGCGCCTGCATTGCCTTTAGAAGAAGTATTTGATCCAACCGGTGCTGGCGATACTTTTGCTGGTGGCTTCATTGGTCATATTGCAAAAACAAAAGACATATCTTTTGAGAATATGAAAACAGCTATTATTGTAGGTAGCGCTATGGCTTCATTTTGTGTAGAAAAATTTGGTACCCAGCGTTTAAGAGAAATCAACAAAGCTGATATTGATGCTAGATTAGATGAATTTGTGCAGTTGGTTAATTTTGATATTCAGTTGGGTAATTAATTGAAAGCTTGTATATTCGTTTTCAGATGACAATGATTAAAAATATAAAACGTAACAAAAAACCGCTCTAAGTGGAAGGTGTTTGTATGTTTTAAACTGATTCATATTAACGGGCCTTCCAATTTGGAAGGCCTTTTTTTTAACACTAAAACTCCATAAAAGGAGACAGGGGGGAACAAAATGAAAGTAGCAGTTGTAGGCGCAACAGGATTAGTTGGAACTAAAATGTTGCAGGTTTTAGCAGAAAGAAATTTTCCGGTTACAGAAATAGTACCGGTTGCTTCTGAAAGATCAGTAGGTAAAGAAGTGAGCTTTAAAGGCAAAGCGTATAAAGTAGTTAGTATGTCCGATGGCATAGCAGCAAAACCAGCAGTGGCAATATTTTCAGCTGGTGGTAGTACTTCTTTAGAGTGGGCACCTCAATATGCAGCAGCTGGCATAAGAGTGATTGACAATTCTTCTGCCTGGAGAATGGACCCCACTAAAAAACTAGTGGTACCTGAAGTAAATGCTGGGGTACTTACTAGTGAAGATTATATTATTGCCAATCCCAATTGTTCTACCATACAGATGGTGGTTGCTTTACAGCCATTACACTTAAAATATAAAATTAAGCGTGTAGTAGTCAGTACTTATCAAAGTGTTACAGGCACAGGTAAAAAAGCGGTTGATCAACTGTTTAATGAGCGCAAAGGAGTAGAAGGGGAAATGGCTTATAAATACCCCATCGATTTAAATGTGATTCCACAAATTGATGTGTTCTTAGATAATGGTTATACCAAGGAAGAAATGAAAATGGTATTGGAAACCAATAAGATTATGCAAGACAATTCAATACGTGTTACTGCAACAACAGTACGTATTCCAGTAGTAGGCGGTCATAGTGAAAGTGTGAATATTGAGTTTGAAAATGATTTTACAATAGATGAAGTAAAAGCATTGTTAGCAGAAGCTCCAGGTGTAATTGTTCAAGACGATTTGCCGAATCAAATTTATCCAATGCCTTTATGGGCGCATGAGAAAGACGAGGTATTTGTGGGACGAATTAGAAGAGATGAGTCTCAAGACAAAACCTTGAATATGTGGATTGTGAGCGATAACCTTAGAAAGGGTGCTGCAACCAATGCGGTACAAATTGCAGAGTATATGCTTCAAAAAGGATTATTGTAATTCACAATCGTATAGATGAGCGCATATCGATTGATAGTTTGGTTGTTCATATTTGTT
This sequence comes from Synechococcus sp. UW140, assembly GCA_943371295.1. Taxonomy (GTDB): domain Bacteria; phylum Bacteroidota; class Bacteroidia; order Chitinophagales; family Chitinophagaceae; genus Sediminibacterium. The sequence goes on from CALRUG020000085.1 coordinate 11,760, forward strand.
TGCATTGGATGCAGGCGTAATTTGTACTTGCCTTTTGATCAATCATTAAAGTCTCAAAAAACAGGCGAACAGTTTTATTTAGATGCAATGGGTATGCAATGGAAGCAACGTGACTCATTTGCTGTGAAAGAAATAATTGCCGGAAATATTCCGAATTTTCTTTTCAAACTAGTACCTATACGGGTGTCTGCAGTAGATTCCACTACAGGAAAGGTGAATCGGGTAACTTATTATGTAATGCCCGATTACCTCAGTGTAGGTAATAATAAAAATTGGGCCAGGATTCCACTTACACCTATTGCCGCTCAGTTGATAGCGGATAGTTTGCACTGTTTTTTGCCTACACGTAAAATGGTGAATGATATTTATACCAATGCGGTGGTAAAATTGGCTCCAATGCCCTTGTTTATTCATAGAGATAGCACGGTAACCATGTGGCAGCATCATTTAATTATTGAAGGACAGCGCAAGCTAGAAAAAGGGTTGATTGCAGGAATAAAAAAAGATGTGGTCATCAGTGATTTGTTAACAAGGTCTACTAAAACGAATCGAGTGGCTATTTATGGCTGGCACCAACTTAATGGTAAACCCATACAACCCTTGTACACAGGTCATGTTAACTGGTATGCCGATTATAGTCATGGCATAAGATTAATTGATCGAAGAATTAAAGTAAACGGGAAATGGATGGATTATGCTAAAGTAATGGAGCACCCTATTCTTAAAAAACTCTTAACCGATGAGTCATTTGGTGATGTAATTCGATATTGAATTATTTTATAAATTGAGTACAATAATTTTTTAATGAAAGCAATTGTATATTTTATTTTATTGGTTTTAGGTATAAGTTGTACGGCTTTAGAAAATAAGCAAACAGAAGCAAAAGTAGATACCGTTTTGATTAAAGCGCCCACTGTATCTGAAGAGCGGGAAAACCCTTCAAAAAAACCAATTGCTACATATGAAGTGCCTATTGATGACGGAATGGGCAATGCCAATAATTGGAAATTTGCAGTGAATATTTTTGAAACAAAGAAAACTTTCGAATATAAAGTTCAAATTGAATATAAAGAAATTAGGACTTCTGAAAAGATAACCATTCCCAATTTTGGTATGCAGCCCCAAGTTTCTATAAAGCCTGGAAAGTCTTCCCTAGACTGCATGATAGGCTTTGGTGATAAAAAAGGGTTGTTTAAAGAGTACATACAAGTGAACGTTAAAAACGAACAATTGAAGTTTAAGAAAATCAATAGTTACGCAGTTTACAAGTATCGAACGCCTGTGAATAAATAGGGTTAATCTTAATAGTAAATTAATCTTCCATCGCTCTATTTAAAAACTGTAATAATGGTTGCATGGCAGTAAAGCAGGTGATGATTTTCTTAATCAATTTTTTATCAGTTAATTCTTCATCTGTTACTGGAACAGCAACAATAAAATTTTTCAGTTTTATATAATCGATGGCAGGGTTGTCTTTTTCGTAACCCTTGGGCTCTCTTATTAAAGACATGCCTTCTTCTTTGGAGAGGTCCCCAAATAATTTCTTAAATGATTTATTTTCTAAAATGCCTTTAAACTCGTCCCAATTATAGTCAATCTCTTGTCTTACTTTTTTTATTTGATTGGGTTCACCACCATACAAGCCGCCTCCAATAAAGCTTTTGCCCCCTGGTTCGCAATGAAAATAGTAACCTGCCAACCAAGATTTTTTACCTCCCTTTACAAAATAGGCAGCCATATTATTTTTATAAGGGTCTTTATTTTTGCTGAATCGTACATCTCTATTGATTCTGAAAATACAATCCTTATAGGTTAACAAACTTAAGTCTTGATCAAATTGACTACTGTTGGCTAATATTTGATTGACTAACTCAATAAAGTTTTCTTTTGATGCATCATAGTCATCGCGATGCTGGTTAAACCATTCTCTCGAATTATTCTTTTTTAATTTCGTCAAGAATTGAAGGGTCTTGGGAGCTAACATTATTATCAATTAATCAGGTTAATGAATTCTTGTTCAGTAATAATTTTAATCGTATTTATTTTCTTTGCTTTTTCAAGTTTGCTTCCAGCATCTGCACCTACTACTAAGTAGTTTAATTTGCTGCTTACCCCACCCAATATACTTCCT
>CALRUG020000086.1:0-13880 GCA_943371295.1 Synechococcus sp. UW140
GGTTCGACTGTCAAATTATTTTACAAACCCTTATCAATATGATCAGGGGAGACCAAAATGCTTATTAAACAAAACTTTATGGTGCTTGTACAAAAACGAATTTTATACTTTTTAGTTGGGGTTGGATTGATGCTGTTGAGCATGCAAAGCGCAAAAGCGCAGGCAGTACCCGAATACACGCAGAACGAAGTGTACAACTATTTAAGTAGGATGGCACAAAAAGGATTGATTCAATTTAATGATCAGATAAGACCATTGAGCAGGGTGTATTTAGCGAGTTGCTTGGATTCTTTGGCTTTGCATTTAAGTGAATTAACGGAGATCGAAAAAAAGGAATGGGCATTTTATCAGCAAGACCTAACCGATGCAAAAGCAATAGCAGCAGGCAATGCAGAACAAGCGAAGTTTTTTAAAAAAGACCCATTTAATCGCTTCAGATCTATTGTAGTCAATAGCAAGGGATTCTTATTAAGAATAGACCCCATCATCACTGCCACTACCCTTACCAGAAATGGAAAATCAGCTTCTCAAACCAGTTCAGGATTTAACTTATATGGATATGCAGGAAAGCATTGGGGATTTTATTTGAGTTTGAATGATATCAATGAATCAGGGGCTGGATTAGATACCATCCGAGGATTCACACCAGACCCTGGGATAAATAGCCGCATAGCCATCAATGGAAGAAGTCATAACTATAGCCAACTCAGAGCAGGCATTAGTTATACTTTCAAAAACGGTAGCATTGGCGTTGGTCAGGATCAATTGCTTTGGGGATATGGAGAAAACGGACGAATTATTTTATCGGACAAAGCCCCCAATTACCCCTATATCCGATTCGATTATCAACCCTTGCCTTGGTTGCAATTTAATTATACGCATGCCTGGTTGAATTCGGATATTGTTGATTCGGCTAAAACCTATAATACAGGAACTACAACTTATGGAGGCAGAAGAGAATTCTTTGTAAATAAATACATGGCCCAGCATAGTTTAACTTTTAGGGTGAAGAAGGGATTGACCGTTTCTTTGGGAGAATCCATGATCTACAACGATCAGTTGAATGTGGGTTATTTAATACCTGTGATGTTTTTTAAAGTATATGATAACCTTACCAATAATGAGAATATCAATGCGGGATCAAATGGACAATTGTTCTTGAGTGTGAGTTCAAGAAATAATGTAAAGAATACGCATTTATACGGAACACTATTTATTGATGAAGTGAGACTGGGAACTATTTTTAATAAAAACAAACGCAGGAATCAACTGGGCTATACCATTGGAGCAAGCGTAACCGATTTAGGCATCCCTTATTTAACAGCAGGCATTGAATACACCCGCATCAATCCATTTGTTTATCGCAATTTAATTCCTGCACAAAACTATACCAGCAGCAGTTATAACTTAGGAGATTGGATGGGGAATAATGCAGACCGATTCATTGCGAATGTTAAGTACACCCCTATTCCTAAATTAAAACTTTGGTTACAATACCAATATATCCGTAAAGGAGGAGCAGGTACCTTAGACCAACAGTATTTTCAAGAGCCACAGCCCCCGTTTTTATTCAATTACCAGTTTAGCCAAAAAGAATTGTTTTTTCAGGCTTCATACGAGTGGTTCAATAATTTGTATATAACTGGGAATTATAGAACCCAAGGTAATAATCAACAACAAGTAAATTTGGGCATGCGCTATGGATTATAGCCCCATTTTAGGTATTAATAACGATATTTGAGCAATTTCCATTATATCATGAATTCAAGAAAAATATTCGCTTTTCATAAATGGGCATTAACATTGTTGGTGCTTGGGTTGGTTTTGAATGCAAGCGCACAAATTCCGATACAAAGCAATTTCAAAGTTTCGCAGTTATCCGATAAGCAGATTATGCAACTTTGGCAAAAAGCACAGAAGGCCGGCATGTCTGAAACAGAAGCCATAGAAGAATTGGTTAAAAGAGGATTGTCTGCATCAGAAGTGAACACATTTAAACAGAGAATTGTACAGGTACAAAGCCAGAATAAATCTTCTTTTACGAGTCAAAACAGCATTAAAGACACGGCTAGTTTTTTTAGGGATAGTAGTTGGATTATAGCGGTACCACAGATTCGCAAGATCTCTCCTTATTATGGCATGGAATTTTTTAGCAACCCCAGCATTAGTTTTGAACCCAACCTAAGCCAGGCACCACCCAAGAATTATATACTCGGACCTGGTGATGAATTAACGGTTAGTGTTACCGGTGCCAATGAAACAGAATTTAGTAGCGAAATCACCAAAGAAGGCAATCTATCTATTCCTTATGTAGGCATGGTGAATTTGTCTGGATTAACAATTGACCAAGCCAGCCAGAAGATTAAGCAAAAAATGAGGGTGGCTTATCCATTAATGGCAACAGGCAGAACCCAATTATTGGTGACGATTGAAAATGTAAAGTCGATCAAAATCACCGTGATAGGTGAAGCAGAAAAACCAGGCACTTATACTGTATCGGCCCTTTCTGACTTTTTCAATGTATTGTTTTTATCCGGTGGGCCTTCTATCAATGGATCATTGAGAAAAATAGAATTGATCAGAAACAATGCAGTGATTGAAACCGTAGACTTCTATGAATTTTTACAGAAGGGATTGTTTACAAAAAATATTAAGCTGAATAACCAAGACATTATTCGTTTTCCTATTTACCAAAAAAGGGTTTCTGTTAATGGGCAAATCAAGCGACCAGCTATTTATGAATTGGTAGAAAAAGAAACCATGCAAGACCTGATAAAATTAGCAGGCGGCATGGGTGACACGGCCTATACTGAGTCAATTAAAGTAGTACAGTTGGGAACCAAGGAGCGACTACTAAGAGATGTTGCAGCCAATGATTTAGCCTATTTTATACCTCGCAATGCAGACTCTGTTTATATCGAGAAAATACCCAGTATTTATAATAATCGAGTGGTGTTGGCAGGTGCCGTTAAAAGACCGGGCAATTATGAATTGACGAAGAAATTGAGTGTAGCCAGTTTAATCAATAAAGCCGATGGTATTTTAGACAAAGCCTATACGAATAGAGCCACTATTTTTAGAAGAAACCCCATCAGCTATGAAAGAGAATTGATTTCATTTGAAGTTAGCAAAATATTGAGTGGAACAGAAAAAGATATTGCTTTATTAAAAGACGATTCTATTCATATTTATGCGAAGGATGGCTTGGTTGATATTCCCAGTATAACGGTTGGAGGTAATGTTAGAATCCCTGGTACTTTTCAATTTAATCCAGGTATTTCGGTAGAAGATGCTATTTTATTGGCGGGTGGATTTACCAATGATGCAGCAACGCATAAGGTAGAAATTTCCAGACTAGAAAAAAACAAGTCGGATACATTGGCCAATAAATTAATTGACTTAATTACAGTAGAAGTTGATTCTAGTTTAAGCAGGGCAGGCAAATCGAAAACCCTATTAGAACCCTTGGATTATATTTTTGTACCTCGATTATTGAATTACAGAAATTTAGGTAGCATTAAAGTGAGGGGTGAAGTATTGTATGCGGGAGATTATGCATTGGAAAGAAGGGATGAAACGGTGCAGGAATTAATTAAGAGAGCAGGTGGAATCACTCCCAATGGATCTTTTGGCAATACCCAAGTGTATCGGAATAATTTACGCGTGGCAGCAACGGTGTTAATTGATGAAGACAATGCTACTTCTACAGATCGCTTTTTATTGTTACCAGGAGATAGTATTTACATACCTAGAAACGAAGCCTTTGTAGAAGTAAAGGGACAAGTATTTAACCAACAGATTTTTAAGTTTGAATCTAAACGATTTAAATCTTATATCTCCGATGCAGGAGGCATTACAGATAAAGGCAATTTAAAGAAAGCTTATATACAATACAGCAACGGGGTGAATAAAAAAATCAATAGCTTTTTATTCTTCCGTATTTACCCTACTGTAAAAGCAGGCAGTAAAATAATTGTACCCGAATTAAATCCTGCAGAGAAAAAAGGATTGACCATTTTTGAATTATCTGCCTTAACAGGTATACTAACGGCCATCGTAAGTATGGTGAGTTTGTTAAGGAATTAATTATCATCTATGCCATTACAAGAATTACCAGAAGATGCGCCATTTACGACCAAGCCTTATCAGGAGCAATTAAATAAGCTGTTACAATTAGTTATGGGCAAATGGAAGACCTTGGTATTGTTTGCCCTATTGGGTATGGCTGGCGGATTAGGCTATCATTGGTACAAACCCATCAAATATATTTCCAGAATCAGTTTTGTGGTAGAAGAATCCAAAGCAGGGGGCGGTAATTTAATGTCGGCATTGGCCGGACAGTTTGGATTTGATATTGGTAGTTTATCGGGCACTAGCGGGGTTTTGGCAGGAGACAATGTATTGCAATTACTGAAAAGTTCTAGCTTAATAAAGCAGGCTTTGTTAACCCCTTACGATCAAAAAAGAACATTGGCAGATGTATATGCAGAAGTAAATGGACTAAAGAAAAAATGGGAAGGCAAAGCCAAAGTGGGGAAATGGATTGAATTTACTACAGGAAAAAAATTTACCCGCTTAGAAGATAGTTTGTTTAAACGAGTGGTAAAACGGATTATTGAAGAAGACCTATCCGTTATCAAACCCGATCGCAAACTGGGATTCTTTGAATTGAATGTGGTAATGCAGGATGAACAACTGAGTAAGTTATTCTGCCAACGATTATTAGCCGTAACTACAGAGTTCTATGTAAACACCAAGACCAACCGATTAAAATTGAATGTGAGCCGGCTACAAGCAAAAGCAGATAGTTTGGCGGCTACCTTGAATAGAAAAACCTATTCTTCTGCGGAGTCAAATAAATTGTTGTTGAATGCCAACCCTGTTTATGCGGCACCTGCAGTAACTGCAGAAATATCTTCGAGGGATAAATTTGTACAATCTACTATTTACGCAGAGATTGTAAAGAACCTAGAGATTAGTAAAACGGCTATGATTCAGGAAACACCTACGGTACAAGTAGTAGACCAACCTGAATTACCACTGAATACCAATGAGCAAATTTGGGTAATAGATGCATTAATGGGAATGATGGTTGCCCTAGTAATTTGGCTAGTAGGAATAATCTTTCTTACAAACGATACAAGAAGGAAAGCCCTCCGCTAATATTAAGGTATTCGTTCCCTGGTTGAAAATAATTGGTGGGATCAGTTTGAATAATCAGCCATTGATAATTGTAAGAACGAATCAATTGTAAACGGGCATTGACCCAGAACTTTTTGAAATTGATGCTGGCATTGGCACTGGTAGAAAGGTCTACCCAATGTCTTCTAAAATCGCCAATGCGTTCAAAGGCAAAATAATAGAAATCACTATTGTGTCTAAGGCGTTCAAATTGTAATCCTATTTTATTTTGGCCCTTTACCCAAGCTATTTCAATATTCTGGCTATTGCTGCCAGGTCCAATACCAGCTCCAATGGTTCTACCAAAATGGGTATAGCCTTGGCGAACATAGGAATCGGTGTACCAACTATTGGGATTGCGAATGAGTTCAGCCGTACCTGCTTGTAATTGGGTGAGCTCTACCGCCAATTGAATATGAGCATCTTTTTTAGTAGGGAATAATTTTCTAAATCCTGCAACATAAGCCCTTCTGAAATTGGGGGCTTTCACGCCATATTCAATATAAAGTTCAGCCAAGTCTGCAGGCATATTGTATTGGGCATATACCGCACCCAAGGAGGCTTTATTCCCCAATATATCCGACGAATAAAAATAAGCTGCCCCTGAATACCCAATGGTTAAGTTAGGCGTCCATTTAGGAACCCAATTGATATTAACTCCAGTAATTAAACGATCTTCTGATTTTTTAGGTTGATACACCAATTGGCCATTGTATGCAGAATTAACTCGCGGAGGTAGTATACCCGATTCATTGAGTTTCCCCCCAATCCATTGGCCTTGTACTGCTCCCCATTGGGTTTCAATGGGTTTGGTAGTATTCAACATAAAATGCAAAAAACCAGGAGCATTATAACTCATGATGAGTGCATTCTTCCAACCTGGCCCCCACCAAATATTTTCTGTTGAAATACCTGCTTCTAGTTGGTTATTGAGTTGGTATTTAATATGGGATTGACCTGCATACAATTTAGTAAAATTACCAACCCCTAATTGATCGGGCAGGTCTATATTATTCAGAAATCGATAGTAATCTGCCCAAGTTTGATCGCCCAAGGTTTGTGAGAACTGTTCAAAATTTGCATTCTGTGCACTGACGAATTCAGGATTGATTTTGATGGAAATATGGTTACCCAACTTTGCTTGTAAACCAGCACTAACCAATAATTGGGAGCCTTTGGCTTTAATGCCCGAGCCCAGGTTATATCCAGCTGGTAGATCTGAATTATGCCATTGATTAATGGCAATTGGTAATACGTGGATTTTATTTTGTTTAAGAGAGCTGGTGGTGTCTGACTTTCCCAATAGTTTTTGGGTAATGACTAATTCTCTTAAAATATCGTAGTGGACCACTTGCGCAATACTTGCATGTTTAAAAGCTAGGGCAATCAATATGAATAATAAAAATTTCTTACTACTCATTATTTAAAATTGTATTGAACCATTAAACGACTGTGAAAGTTGAAGGGATTGTTTCCTTTTTCCCAACTGTAATTATTGGAACGAATCAATTGAACTTTGGCTCCCAAAATCATATTTTTATACGTCCATTGGGGCATCCAACCGATACTAAAGTCGGTCCATTTATAGAACTTTTCTTCTGGATCTCTATCAACTCTTTGTATTAGTACTCCATTGCGAAGGTTCCCATTTATCCAAGTGGCAGATAATGTTTGAAGATTTGCTCCAAAACCTGCGCCAGATCCAATTATTTGGTTTTCGTGTGTATACCCTTGAAATATTTCATTATGGGCATACCAATTACCCGAGTATCGCACCAATGCATCTGGAGACTGACTTAAATGCGTAAACTCAGTTTCAATCTGTATATATTGTTCTTTGGTTTTTGGAATCAATTTTCTAAAACCAACTGTATAAGCAGAAGAGTGGGTGGGGGCAATGATATAGTCTCTAAAATTAACCCCGTAATCGTTCTTGCCGTATTCCACATAAATTTCCGCATTAGATTTGGGCAATACCCATCTTAGAAAAAACGAAACCAACTGGTCTGTGACTAAGGTATCATCGCTAAAATTATTTGCTTTTTTTATAGGTAGATATAATACAGGAAGATATTTACCAATAAAACCCATTTGTCTATTGAAAGCTGCATCACCATATTGTTGGAAGGACCTTGTTATTCCAAGAAATAGACCATTAATCCATTTTGGTTGCCAACTGATTACATAAGAGTTTAAATAGCGCCAATTATTATTGACGTTGCGTGGCTGTAAATGATTATTTTCATAACCAATGCCCGATGAAGAATTTAATTGAGCACCAATTAAGTTAAACTCGATACTACCAATAGGCGTTTTAATAGGTTTACGTGTGCCAATAAATGCATGTAAAAAACCTGGAGCATTATTACTCATTAATAAGGAACTATGAATACCAGGCCCCCACCAAATATTTTGAGTAGAAATTCCTGCACTTAAAGCACTAATACTAACTGAAAAAAACGATTGTCCTAAAAAAAAATTAGAGTAAGATTTATTGCTAGGGTTGCCGTATTGTGAAGTAGCAAAATTACCATTGTTGGCAAAAACCAATTCAGGTGCAAGCTGAGCATCAAAAATACCATACTTAATTTTCACCCCAGGTCTTGCCAAAAACTGGTATCCCTTAGCCTGAATCATGGCCCCATCATTCCAACCATAGGGATGGTGAGAATTGAATTGTTGCTGTAAAACAAGAGGCAAAAGGGAAATGGTTGGCTTTTTCCAATTTACTTTACTGTTTTTTATAATACTATTGAATTGGTTTGTAAACGAAACTGAAGAATCATAATTACCCAATAATTGCTGATTTCGAGAGTTGTTTTGATCAATTGATTCTAAAGTATAATATTGACTCTTAATTTTATTCAAAAAAAAGATGGTACTCAAAATCAACAAAAAAATAGATCTACTATTCATAAAAGGCTTAGCCAACTTTATTCATATTGACTACTTTAGGCCCATCCAATTGCTCAAATTCAGAATTGTTGCTGATGAATTCGGGCACCAATTTTTTCATAGCTTTTACTATAGAATTAACTGGTTCTTGTCTTTTTGCAGGACCAATTAACCCATCAATTTGAATAGAAAGGCTAGCATATTCAATAGTTCGAGTCTTTGCAATTAATATTTTCTCGTGGTAAGTATTGAGCGTATTTTCTGCATTGTTTAATAACTCTTCGTATAGTTTTTCACCAGGTCGTAAACCAGAATATTCAATTTTTATATCATCATCAGGCTCCAAACCAGAAAGTTTGATCATTTTTCTTGCTAGGTCAGCAATCTTAACAGGTTGACCCATATCAAATACAAAAATCTCACCCCCATTTCCCATGGAGCCTGCTTCCAATACCAATTGACAGGCTTCCGGTATGGTCATGAAATAACGGGTAATATCAGGATGGGTGACGGTGACTGGTCCTCCTGATTCAATTTGTTTTTTGAAGCGAGGGATTACCGAACCATTAGAACCCAACACATTCCCAAAACGAGTAGTGATAAACTTGGTCCTTGTAGTAGAAATATCTTTTTGAAACTGCAATTCTTGATTTTGGTATAAGCTCTGCACATACATTTCTGCAATGCGCTTGGATGCCCCCATTACATTGGTGGGGTTCACCGCTTTGTCCGTAGAAATCATCACGAAACGTTCAACGCCATATTTAATGGACAAATCTGCTAATAGTTTAGTTCCGCCCACATTGGTACAAATTGCTTCTAGAGGACTATTCTCCATCATGGGTACATGCTTATAGGCTGCAGCATGGTAAACGAAATGGGGTTGGAAGTTTTGAAAGATTCTCTCGACAAATAATTCGTTTCGAACATCTCCTAAAGCCAATATAAAATTATTGCAGCCCAACTCCTCTAATTCCAATTTAAGATCATGCAAAGGAGTTTCCGCACAGTCATTCAATATTATCGTCTTGGGTTTATACTGTAACAATTGTCTTACAATTTCACTCCCAATAGAACCAGCAGCACCAGTAACTAAGACCGTTTTATTATTAAGTTGTTTGAATAGTATTTCGTTGTAAATTTTGATTTGTTCCCGTTCTAATAGATCTTCAATCTTTATATTTTGTAGTTGTTTTGTACTCAATTGACCGTTAATCCAACTTTTTAATGGAGGCACAGTAAATACTTCAATTTTATTATCCAAGCAAAAATCAACAATTATATTTTTACGTTTTGAAGGCAGTTTGGTAGTTGCAATAATTAATTCATCAATTAAGTGCTGTTTTAATAAAGTTTCTAATTGAGAAGAAGAACAAATTTTTATTCCATCAATATTCTTACCTACTTTACGCAGATCATCCTCAAAAAAAAGGACCATATGAATATTAGCAGTCATATCGTGTTCTAAAGCACGTTTAGTGGAAATACCCACATCACCAGCACCAAAAATGGCCACTCGCTTCTTTGTTACATTGATTGTAGTGATATAAGAGAAAAAATATTTTATAACAACTCTATAGGAGCTTAGTGCAACAAAGGAGAGTAACATATTGATGATTAGCACTGATGCAGGTACTAATCTTAACCCATACCATTGCAATAAAAAAAGATTTAATAAGTAATAACCCACGTTAGCAAAAAAGACTACAAAAAAGATTCGGAATGTATCTTGCAGTCCTGTGAAACGAATTATTCCTGCATAAACTCTAAACAGTGAAAAAAGAGAGACATTAAATGCCAATAAAATTAATAGATTCTGACCAATGTGACTTTCTTGAAAAACACCAAAATTAAATTCATTTTTTATAAAATAAGCTAACAGGAAACAAAAAGAGCTTACTGACATATCTAAGATAAAAATTACCCATCGTGGAATGATCGATAAATTTTTAATCCTTTTGAACTTGTATCGAGTTAACATTGAACTAGCGGTTTTTCGTTTTGCACAAATCAATAAATGTTTTTATGCAACAATATTGTAAATTAACACTTATTTAGGATTAAATAAAACACAAATAGTGCTTAGGTTAAATTATTTTGATAAACTTGAAAAGTCTGATTTATTATAATATTAAGTGACATCTCATTTATCATTTTTTCTCTAGATAATTTGCCCATTTTGTCTCGCAACTCTGGATTATTTACGAGTAATAAAATTTTATCAGCTAATATTCTAGAATCTTTTACTGGTACTAAAAATCCATTTAATCCATCTACAACACATTCTCTACATCCAGGAACGTCGGTAGTAATAATTGGACACTCCATTGCCATTGCTTCTACTAATGATTTGGGCAACCCTTCTCTGTATGAAGGTAAACAGGCAATGTCTGTAGAATTATATACAGATTTGATGTCAGTAATATGACCACGCCAAATGATATAATCTTTAATCATCATGCTTACTAATTCACTTTCAGTGATAGCTGCTGGATTATTAAGGTCAATACCCCCAACTAAATGAAACTCAACACGATGTTTAAGTTTGTCTCTAATTAACTTTGCAGCCTCTATAAATTCAAGCACACCCTTATCCTTTAGCATTCTGGCAACTAGCACAATTTTAAAAACTTCATTCCGTTGATTTGAACGCTCAGATCTAAAATAATAACTTTCATCAACACCAGCCCCTTTAATAATGAAAGAGTTATTATTCTTCAAAAAACCTAACTTTTTATAAAAGTCTAGGTCATCTGAATTTTGAAAAATAAAATTGAGCTTAGTTGAATGATGAAACGAAATTTTTTTAAGTGCTATTATAAAATATCTAGAAAATGAACGTGTATCTGAAATAAATGCATATCCAAGTCCAGTAACGGCATTTACTACTATACTTTTTTGAGAAAACAAATTTGCTGCAATAGAACCATAAATTGAAGGTTTAATGGTAACATGGTGTATTAGGTCTGGTTTGATTTTGTAATAAATGTAGCATAGTTTTAAAAATCCAATGAGTTCTTTGAATATGTTTTTAAAGCCCCTTTCCATTGGTAAATTCATACAGGAAATACCTAAACTTGCGAATTCTTTAAACAAGCCAGTGTTCTTAGTAATTAAATAAACTTTATACCCTCTAGTAATTGCTTCTTGAGCAAGAACTAAACGATGTGATTTAAAAAACCAGTCAACATTAACTACAAACATTAATGTTTTTTGATGAATATTTTTACTCAAAAAATTAATTTAAATATTGTTTAAGATACCAATCCTGAAACATAAGAACTGACCATAATTGATATTGCCAATTACGTTTGCCAGATTGATGTTCTTCCCACTTATTTTTTATTTCATTATAATCCAATAATCCTGCATTTTCAATTATATCTTTTGAAATCAAACTTTCACCCCAAGACTTTAATGGACCTTTCAACCACTCACCTATTGGAACACCAAAGCCCATCTTTGGTCTTTCAATTAAGTTTCGGGGTACATATTTATCTAGAACCGAACGTAAAATCAATTTACCAACGTTAGAGTTTAGCTTATTCTCAATTGAAATATTCCAAGCGAATTCTATAACACGATGATCTAAAAAAGGTACCCTTGTTTCCAATGAATTGGACATTGCAGCTCTATCAACCTTGACAAGGATATCATCAGGCAAATAATTCAAAAAATCTTTAGCCATCATTTTCTCAACCACATTAATATTTGAATGTAAGCTAAAGTCATTGAGATGGTCTGCTGAAAAAGAAAAAACCGGATTATCACTATCCTGCCAAGTTGAGACTAATCTATCATATAATTCTTCTGGATTATTACTTCCAATAACGAATGATGCTTTACTGATTTTATCCCCAAAATTATTCATTCGTTTGACTTTTGGAATTGTCCAACTAAATAGTTTGTATAATTGGTCCCAGTTTTCGCTGTCAATCAATCGCATCATTTTAGCAAGTTGAACCCTAAAAGATTTTGGTAATAATGAAATTTTATTCCAAGTTTGATTTGTAAGTAAATATCGATTATAGCCAGCAAATAATTCATCACCTCCGTCCCCAGATAAAGCTACAGTAACTTTTTCTTTAGCAAGTTTACTGACTAAGAATGTAGGGATTTGCGAAGAATCTGAAAATGGTTCATCATAAATACTTGATATCTCAGGTACAACATTTAATGCATCTTTTGAACTTAGATATAACTCATTGTGTTCTGTTCCTAAATGATGTGCAATATTTTTAGCATAAATAGCCTCATTGAATTTCTGATCTTCAAATCCAATTGTAAATGTTTTAATTGGCTTTGAAGATTGATTTTGCATAATTGCAACAATTAAACTTGAATCAACTCCACCGGATAGAAATGCTCCTAAAGGTACATCTGATAACATCTGACCTTTAACAGACTGATTTAATAAGAAGTCTAATTGGTCAATTTGGGAGCTAACCGTTGAAGTTTGAATTCTTCTACTTTCTATTACTGTATTAAGACTCCAATATGTAACTTCTGTGAAATTAAATGTAGCTAATTTAAACCGAATTAAACAGCCAGGTTTTAACTTATTAATGCCTTTATAAATAGAACTAGGACAAGGAACGTATCCATATTTAAAGTATTGACCTAAAGATTTTTTATCGATATCTTTTTTAAAAAACGAATTGGCTGCAATAGATTTTAATTCTGAAGCAAAATAAAAAGTATTTTCAATTAGTCCATAATAAAGCGGCTTCTCTCCAGCGCGATCTCTACATAGAGTCATTTCTTCTAATTGTTTATCCCAAATAGCTATGGAAAACATCCCAACTAGCATTTGAATTGTTACCTCAATTCCAAATGTTTCTATGGAACTCAAAATAGTCTCGGTATCTGAGTGTCCAATCCATTTGTGGGTTTTATTTAAATTTTCTATCTTTGTTCTAATATCTAAATGATTGTATATCTCCCCATTAAAAATAATAATAAATCTACCTGAATTGCTAGACATAGGTTGATGACCAGATTGAGATATATCTAATATTGACAATCGTCTATGTGCTAATCCGATACCCAATTGTTCATCTTGCCAAAATCCACTGTCATCAGGCCCCCTATTAATAATACAATTGGCCATTTTTTCTAATTCATTCTGAATTTTACAATTTTTATTCCTTGTTACAAATCCTGCTATTCCACACATTTTAGTAAATTATATATTTTCTTCGTAAATTTTTGAATATTCTTCAGCAATTGTCGAAATACTAAATTTCGACAGGATTCTCTCCTTCCCAAGAATGCTGAGTCTTAATCTTTCTTGACTTGACTTTCTTAACATACTAATTAATCCGGATGCTAAAAACTCTGGATTCGAAGATTTCACAGTAATTCCACAATCGCCAATAACAATTTTTGCATCTCCAACATCAGTTGACACAACTGGAATACCCTCTAACATAGCTTCACCAATCACATTAGGAAAGCCTTCAGATTTAGAGGATAAGCAAAATATATCAAATAAATTCAAAACTGATTTAATATTTGATTGTGGCCCCAATAACCAAACATTATCTTTTAAGTTAAGTTGGTCAATTATTTTAATTAATTGCAAATTACTATCAGATAAATCTTTTCCAACTAAAACAAAGCGTACATTTGTGTAATGTGATTGAATGATTTTAGCAGCTTTCAAATAGGTGATATAGTCCTTATCAATATGATATCTGCCAACTGTACCAATAACAAGGTAAGAATTTAATTTCTTTAAATTATAGTATTTTGAAATTATGTCATTTATAGGCATATCACTTAACTGACTGAACCCATTAGGA
>CALRUG020000087.1:0-13844 GCA_943371295.1 Synechococcus sp. UW140
GGAATGCCTGATCATTTTTATTAATAATATCTTTATTCTTGATGAAAGATTTCATGCCAAATCCAAAAGGATAGGGTGATTGTTTAATGATTTTTTTATTTTTTATATCGTAAGCTAAAAAGTGTTTTTCTGCAAATGCTACAATAGTAGAATCATTCACTCTTTTAAAAATATAGTAGGGTACTTTTTGATGATTCGGAATAGAAACTCGGGTGTTTTTCTCAATATTTTCGAGGTGTATGCCCAATCTGTCCTCTGTAAAAAACTCTAATTGACTCGTTTTATTGATGGATGCCAAACCAACCGCTTTTGATTTTTTCTTAAATAATTTAGTGGTTTGCTTTGTTATGGAATTGATGACTTGATAATATCCGTTGTTTGATAGAATGATTTGTTTTTTATTCGGACTAACAAATATCTGCTCCTGCCAATTGATTTTTTGATTAGGAAGTTTAATATGTTTAAAAGAGAATGTTTTTGGGTTGTAAATAGAATAGCCACTATTGTAAAATATCCAGATATCTTTTTCAAATCCTTGGAGTATTTCATAGAATAGTGAACCAGGTATTTGGTGTATTCCGTTGCCAAAAGGAACTGTGTGAAAATTAGATC
Organism: Synechococcus sp. UW140; assembly: GCA_943371295.1. Classification (GTDB taxonomy): domain Bacteria; phylum Bacteroidota; class Bacteroidia; order Chitinophagales; family Chitinophagaceae; genus Sediminibacterium. Next base: position 613 of record CALRUG020000087.1, read on the forward strand.
CATCAAACCATTGAAGTTGGTGATCGCTAAGAAGCCAGATAAATCCGTTTTCATCTTCGGAAATTCCTTTAATTACTTGTTTACTAAGTCCATCGCTACTCTTGAATACATTGAATTTGACACGTTGAGTTGATTGAGCATTCGTGCCCAATACCACTAGTAATAAACTCAAGCATACTAATATAGTAATACGTTTGCTCACTATTGTAAATGTACTGTTTCAAATAGAATTTGCGATTTGTTTAAAATACTCCATAAAGAGTATTTTTTTGATTGGCTTATGCTTTCATATTTGTGAGAATAAAAATGAAATATGCAAGTAAAACTGATTCTTTCTTTTTGTTTCTTAGTCAGCGCAAGTGTTTCTGAAGCACAATTTTGGAAAAAAGATAAAACGGAAACGAGTACAGAGGCCAAAAAAGATGAACCTAAAAAGGGGGGGAATATATTTCAAAAAGCGATGTCTAAAGTAACAAAGATGGTGGGTAATTTGGCAGGTGAGCTGGGGGGCTCAGTTGCCGAAACCCCCAATCTGGATGATGTAGATGTACTTGCATCTGTAGGGACGAATATTTTTCCTAAAGATCTTGGTTTAGCAACAAATGATTTTTTAAAAGGAGAATGGATTGACAATGGTGATTTTACTATGTTAATGTTGAGTTCGCCTAACGGCTTTCAGTTTTTTAAATATGCGGGTACTATTAAGTTAAATGGAAAAGAGTTAAAGCATCAATCCTTTGGTATTCATACTGCAGTTGAAGCTCCCAATAGTGGCAATAAGAAAATTAGTTTTGAAAAAAATGGAGTTGAAGAGGGTAGTTTTACGGTTCCTCCACCATCAAAAAATATTCAGTTAATTAGTATTAATGGCGCTAAGTCTTCTGTAAATATAGATTTAACCAAGGACGTCGTACTTGAACTAGCTAATTTTTCAACAATTCCAGAATCTTTAATTAGAGTAGATATCGTTACATCTATAATAGGTATGCGATCTCTCACAATGGCAGCCTATGTTAAACCAGCTGCCAAAGTGGTAATTCCTGCTGCTGCATTTAGAAATTTAGAAACCCAAAATAAGGGTACGGGTTTTAAAAACAGTTATTTGATGGTAAGTGACCAACAACTGGTAAAGTCAGTAGCGCAATCAGGTGTTTTTAAGGAACCTGTTATAGCAGTTACTGGATCAAATGCAGGTATGTGGGTAAATGTTACCAACTCTCCAGAAATTGCAAAAGGAATTACATTTTCTGATATTGAAAAAGTGAATGGGAGTGAGCTGGAAGTTTCTGTAAAGAAATTAAATGCTGCTTATGCGATGCCATTGTCTTTTGCAAAAAAGATTGCTGTTGCTTCTATGAGTATACAAGGGACCACTCAATTATATGAAAGTAAAACCAATAATTGGACCAAAACAGAAACAACTAAATCGATAGATTTTCCTCAAATTCCTGAAGAATGGTTACAAGAAGTTTTAGCGGGAATGTATGCACAATTTACCCAAGCAACGGCAGCTGTATCCAATGGCCAAGTACTTCCAGAAAATGCCATTCCTTCGGCACCCTCTTATGAATTGGTTCAAGATTTCTTTAAAGATGAAATGAATACAGCGGATCAATTCTTAACAGTCTATAAAAATTTGAATCCTATTAAACCACTTACTTCTAGCAGCATGCGCTTATTTGGTGAAAATGCATTGCTAAAAGAAACTAGTGCTGATGCCCTTTTGAAAGTAAGCATTGCTTTACAATTGTCATACGACGGAAAGCCTGCTATGACACCCTATTTAACAGTTGAAATGGACGGGGTATCTAATGGTGGTTTCCGTTCTTTTGTCGGCAACACCAAGTACTTTTCAATTACTATTAAGGGGGCTCCTTATATCATCAAAAAAGGAAAATCACTTACTAAAGACGAATTAGCCAAAATTGTTCAAACTAATGATCTAGCCACTGCGTATAAGAATGCCTTAATCAACTTAAAAGATAAAGAAGCCGCTATTGGCGACTATGAAATAGTGTGGAAACTTCAACAATAATTTGTCACAATCTTTTAATATCAATTTTATCATTTTTCATTCATTCATTTAATTTTTATGCGAATTATTAAAGCATGTTATTTATTTATTGTTTTAGGTATTTTTTCAATTGCTTGTTCTAAAAACAGCTCCGATCCCAATGGTGGCACTACTGGAACTGTTGCCAATAATGTTGTCTACTATATCGATAGTGCCAATATTCATACGACTGATATTAATGGGGCAAATGCTAAATTAGTTGTTGCAGTAACTCCCCCAACCAATTTGAATTCCTATATCGGGGATGCTTGTGTTGCTAGCGATGGCAGTAAACTATATTTTTTTCACATCACTAGTGGGTCTAATCCTTCAACCAAAATTGTCTCTGTAAATAAAGATGGATCAGGGCTTACTACCATTGCTACATTGGCTGTTTCAACAGGAATCAATTATAAAAGTATCAAACAGTTAAGCAATGGTAAGCTTGCTTTTATCAAAAATAACTTCGGGAGTAATCCATTTACTACTTCAATTGAAGTGATTAATGCAGATGGATCTGGTCAAGATAAATTAGCGACAGTTCCTCTTGGTTTTAGCAATCATCAGGTTGCTGCAGATGGAAAGCGTTTTGTTCTTACATCTTCTGCTGCTACCCCTTTGGCATATTCGGGTACAATTGTTAACGGCAATATGGGTGACCCAAAATCAATTGTAAATTCTAGAAATGTTTTGTCTACTAAAATCAGTAGCGATGGAACTAAAATATTGTATGCAAAAATGAATGGGACCAATAAAATAGACGTGTACAGTTATACTACGGCAACTGAAGCAGAAGTATTGGTAAAGTCAGTAACCCTACCTTCGGATATTACTAGTTTATCTACATGGACTGTTCGATTAAATTGGTTGGAAGGGTCTTCTAAAATTTTGTTGAGTTTTGCCAAGGATAGCAATTTTGGTACAGTTGATGGGTATTTGAATTGTGTATTAATGAATGAAGATGGTTCTGGAGAAAAGACTTGGAAAATTAATAACCAAGATGATTGGTTGGCTTTTACAGAGTAATCAATTCTTTTCCTTTTGTCTCCTCATTCAAGTTTAATGCTTGGATGAGGATTTTTTTTATTTTTTCTGAAATTTTTTTAAAAAGCACTTTACGTCTGTTTGTTTAAGTTATTAAATCTTAAAAAAGCCAAATTCGTTCTTATAGCATGTTTAAATATAATATGATGTAACCCCTATTGTTAGTATGTTTCAACCATTTTTCAATATTAGCGTTTAACTTAAGGATGTCCATTCTTAAACAATCTTTTCTTAAACCTAAAAACTTTGAACATGCTACAAGTCCTCTTGAATGCAACTCCAATTGCCAGTGACAATTATGTTGCGTTTACCTTCTTCATTGGTACAATGGCCATGATGGCAGCTTCGGTATTTTTCTTCTTTGAGTTAAATAATACCGACAAAAAATGGCGTACCTCTTTATTGGTTTCTGGATTAATTACTTTCATTGCTGCAGTTCACTATTATTACATGAGAAGCTACAACTTGGAAACTGGTGAATCACCCACTTTCTTCCGTTATGTAGACTGGATTTTGACTGTTCCTTTAATGTGTGTTGAGTTTTATTTAATTACTAAAAAAGCAGGGGCTAAAGTTTCTCTATTGTGGAAACTAATTTTTGCTTCATTAGTAATGTTATTAACTGGATACATTGGTGAAGTTCTTGATCGCGATGGTAGTGTATTATGGGGTGTAATTTCAGGTCTTGCATACTTCTACATTGTATACTTAATATGGTTTGGCGAAGTGGCTAAACTTGCTCAAAGTGCTGGCACACAAGTTGCAAAAGCTACTAAAGTGCTGTCATGGTTTGTGTTGGTAGGTTGGGCTATCTATCCATTAGGATATATACTTGGTACTCCAGGTGGATTGTTTGGATGGCAGCCAGTTGCTGATACAGCAGCAGCATTAAAAGCAATGGATATTGTTTACAATATTGCAGATGCCATTAATAAAATTGGATTTGGTTTAGTTATCTACGCATTAAGCCGTAGTGAAGAAAAAGCATAAATCCATTCAAACTTAAGTAATAATTGGGTTGCAATAGTTTGATTATTGCAACCCTTTTTTATGAATACTACTAATTACGATATTGTCATTTTAGGTGGGGGATGTGCTGGTATGCAATTAATGCATCAGCTTATTCATCATGCGCAATATAAAGGTGAGTCTATTCTTATATTGGATGCAGATAAAACCTATTTACAAAGTAAATCATGGTGCTTCTGGCATACCAATGATTCCCATCCATATCATTCTATTTTTCATACTACTTGGAATAATCTAAGTATTGGATTTTTGAACGAGACGCATGCAAGTTCAATTGATCCTTATCGCTATAGTTTTATTAAAAGTGAATCTTTCTTTGACTTTCATTTTAATGAAATAAAACAACATGCGAATATTGAGTACACCAATGATGTTGTTCTATCTATTGAAAGAAATGGTAGTGAATTTTTAATCAATACGGATAAGGGTTCTATTTCTACAAGTTCCTTATACTCTAGTTACTGGAACCAAGAAGAAGTAGCTAAGGAAACCAACCTTTTTTTAAAGCAACAATTTTTTGGATGGGAAATTCAAACGGACGAACCGGTGTTTAATGCACATTCAGCAACTTTGATGGACTTTGATATTCCTCAAACGAATGGGGTAAATTTTGCTTATGTGCTGCCATATAGTGCCCATCATGCACTCATTGAAATTACTGGATTTTGTGCCGATGAATATAGAGTACCGTTTTTTGAAGAAGTTTTAAAAAATTACATTCAAAAAAAATGGAACTGTTCATTCAATATAATTAAAACAGAGCAGGCCAGCATACCGATGACCAATTTTGTTTTTAAACGATTTACAAAAGACGGTGCAATTGCGATAGGAACTGCAGCTGGTATGGTTAAGCCTACCACGGGTTATGCTTTTAACAGAATTACCAGAGATAGTATTTTATTGGCTAATCATTTTTATAATAAGGAGATACCCGCTGAGTTTACGCATACTCGATTTAAATTTTACGATCGCTTATTATTACAATTGCTTAAATATAGCCCTGCCAAAGCATTGCATATTTTGATGCAGCTTTTTCGAAGGGTATCTTATCGGCATGTGTTGCGTTTCTTAGATGAAGACAGTTCTTTGTTTCAAGAAGCGGTATTGTTTGCTAAATTGCCTAAGAAAGATTTTTTAAAACAGGTATTCAAGCATGGCAACAACAATTAAACATCTCCCATTTAATATCTCGCTTTTTATTGCCCTTGCATGTTTTACTGGCATTATTGGAATCGTTCATCATTTTCTTTTTCCTATTCCCGATCAGATTCAATGGATTTTCTTCAGCATCATTATTATTGTTACTGGAATTCCTCATGGTGCATTAGACCATGAAGTTGCTAAACAGAGTAGTAACTTAAATAATCAAATTTTTTCTGCAAAAAAATTCCATACTAAATACCTCAGTTCAATGTTGTTGTATGGGATTGTTTGGTATGTATTTCCAACGGTATCTTTCTATCTTTTTTTATTGATTTCTGCCTTTCATTTTGGAGAAACCGATTTGCCCATTGATTCGCCCAAAGTTTCTTTACTAGGGGTTTTATTGCAGGTGTCTTATGGCTTATTGATTTTATTGATCATTCTATTTGTGCATATTGATACCGTTTTGCCCATCATTCAAAAGATCAATATTTTTAGCCCGGGATTAATCAATTATTTACAAGGCGACAATGTTGCTTTGGTAGCAATTAGTGTGAGTTTTGGCTTTTTCTTTTTAACGCTCATTGCATCTTATTTTATTAATAAAAAAAACGTAGTTGATATAAAGCACTTATTTAAACTGGTCATTTTTGTTTTTATTAGTGCGTTAATGCTTCCTTTACCATTGTGCTTTATTATCTACTTTGGTTTATGGCATTCTATTAGTTCTCTAGAAAATATTCGACAACATTTATCTAAATCAAAAAATGAAAGTTTAACGTGGAAATCATTAATGATTCAGTGTATTCCACTCACGGCCATTTCATTAATAGGCCTCTTTTCTGTAATACTTTTTTTAGACCTTGATAAGAATATTAATTTGGTTATCATGGGCTTGTTCATTGGCATTTCTATTTTGACTTTGCCCCACCAAGAAGTAATGAGTAAAATGTATTTGCTGGTTAGAAAAAAATCTGCCAATTAATGAAGCTTTGTTAATCTAGTTGCGCTTTGTTAAACGAGGTAAGATGCACTTTGTTAAACGAGGTAAGTTGCACTCTGTTAAACTAAGCGTTTAACACTGGATTGCTCGCTGATTTGATTGTTGGCAATTTGTTCTATCAAAATCACTCCTGGTTTTTTTCCTATTCCAAAACTTCCAAATTGTGAATCAAGTTGCAATGCTTTAGCGCCATTGAGTGTGGCCCATTGAAGCATTTCTTCTAGCGGAATAGAAGGAAAATTTTTGCTAATGGTTTTCAATTCTGACAAAATGCTCAACTCATGGTTGCTCGATAAACTATCTGTTCCTAAAACGATATTGGATTTTTTATTTCGCAATAATTCAATAGGGGGCAATTTATTTTCAATATATAAATTTGCATTCACACAAAGAGTATAATACAAATCTTGTGCATTTTGAAATGCCAATTGGTTTGCATAATCCATGTCGGCTTCGCTGGTGGTTGTATTGTGCACCAATAGAATATTTTTGGCGTTTTGTAATTGGGGGAAGTAAGACGGCAGACTGTTTTGGCCTGTTGGCGTAAAATGGGTCTGGTCTATATTCATGGCATTGTACATGCGCACAAAGTCTCCTGTTCCATTGATGAATAACTCATTTTCGGCCGGGGTTTCCTGATTATGTATGGTTACTGTACTGCCTTCAAAATGAGGCATCATCATTTGCCAGAGTTCCTTTGAAACGGAATAAGGTGCGTGTGGGCTGAATGAAGACTTTAGGCGGTTTACGCTGGACGCCGTTGTGCCAACCGATTGTGGCGGAGACTTCAGTAATGCGGCGGCTTCAATCAACCTAAACTGTTCCATTACCTGTTGCGCATTGGTAAATCTTGTTTCCGCAATGGCAGGTTTCCATCCACTGATTTCTACAAATGTGTGATAAGCTAAATTTCCTTTTTGTTTTTGAGCGGCTGTTAGTGCATTATTACTGATATCGCCCACAGCCACAATACCTGCTTTAAGCATAGCTGCTTCACCTTGCGCTATGGCATCTAATATGGTTTCTTCTGGAAAATGTCTTTCGTTTACAATCTTTAAAATGAAGTCGGGCAATCCGGTATGTTCTGGAATGATGCCCTTCATATGGCTCAATTCTAAATGACAATGGGCATTTATAAAACCTGGTGCAATAATTCCGTTGAATTGTTGAATATGTTCACCTGCGTCTGATCTTGGAATAATGGCTTTAATAATCCCTTCTTCTGTAGTGATCAACACCTGGTCTGGTCCTAAAAATTGGGTTCCATCAAATAAATTTTGCCCTGAAAACTGTAAATATGCCATGATTGCAAAGGTAGATGAAAAAAAGATGCGCAAATTTTTATTGATAATCAATGTGTTACAAATGTGCTTGTAAAAATACTTCCTATATTTCTTGGTTTATCCATTGCAGTATCAGACCTTTGCCCTCCCAAAAAATGGGAATATTCTAATCGGTGGGATAGCGCCGATTTCACTTAAAACAAAGAATCATGAGTAAACTTCATTTCACCACCAAGCATGCGAATGCGGCTACCGTTCAACACAACTGGTATGTAGTTGATGGTACTAATCAAACCGTGGGACGTATTGCATCTAAGATTGCTGCTGTATTACGCGGTAAAAACAAAGCTTATTACACTCCTCACGTTGATTGTGGAGATTACGTAATTGTATTAAACGCAGAGAAAGTTGTTTTCACTGGTAATAAGTTAGAAGACAAAGTATACCTAAACTTTTCTGGTTACCCAGGTGGTAAGAAAGAAGAAGTTGCTGGAAGCTTATTAAAGCGTCGTCCAGAAGTAGTAATGGAAAGAGCTGTAAAGGGAATGCTACCAAAAAATAAATTAGGTCGTAAAATGATCAAAAAATTATTTGTGTACGCAGGAACTACACATCCTCATACCGCTCAGCAACCTAAGGAACTTAAATTCTAAAACATTGTCTGGTAGCAATGCCAGACGCCAAGCATAATCAAAATGGAAAAACAAAAAAATGCAGTTGGTCGCCGTAAAGAAGCCGTAACACGTGTCTTCATTAGCAAGGGCGAAGGTAAAATAACTGTAAACGACAAAGATTACAAAGCTTATTTCCCATTGGTTTATTTACAGAACCAAGTTGAAGCTCCTCTTAAAACAACTGAACTAGAAGGCAAGTTTGATATCGTTATCAATGCTGCTGGTGGTGGTTTAAAAGGACAAGCTGAAGCAGCTAAATTGGGTATTGCCCGTGCGTTGCTTGAAGTAAATCCTGAACTACGTCCTGCATTAAAAGCTGCTGGTCAACTTAAGCGTGATCCTCGTAGTGTTGAACGTAAGAAATTTGGTCATAAGAAAGCACGTAGAAGCTACCAGTTCAGTAAGCGTTAATCGTTGTATTGAATATCTACTGAAAATAAATTTTAAAAAATTATATAATTCACCACAATGGAAAATAACACTTCACTACAACAGCAACTATTGGAGGCCGGCGTTCACTTTGGTCACCTTAAAAAGAAGTGGAATCCTAAGATGTTGCCTTACATCTTCGCTGAGAAAAAAGGTATTCATATTATTGACCTTAACAAAACAGTAGATTACTTACAAGAGTCTGCTGCTGCTATCAAGCAAATTGCTAAGAGCGGTAAGAAAATCATGTTTGTTGCTACCAAGAAACAAGCTAAAGAAATCGTTACTGAGTGTGCTAAGCGTGTAAATATGCCTTATGCTACAGAACGTTGGTTAGGTGGTATGTTGACCAACTTCAACACAGTTCGTAAGAGCGTTAAGAAAATGCAGAGCATTGAAAAAATGTTGGCAGACGGTAGCGCTGAAAGCTTAACTAAGAAAGAAAGATTGACCCTTACTCGCGATAAGGATAAAATGGAAAAAGTATTAGGTGGTATTGCTCAATTGGGCCGTCTTCCTGCAGCTTTATTCCTTGTTGACATTGGTCATGAGCATATTGCTTTAGCTGAAGCTAAGCGTTTGGGCATTACTACTTTTGGAATGGTTGATACCAACTCTGATCCTAATAAAGTAGATTTTGCTATCCCTGCAAATGATGATGCTACCAAGTCTATTGCAATCATTACCAATTACATCGTTGCTGCAATTGCAGAAGGTTTAGCAGAGCGTCAAGCATCTAAAGATGAAGACGAAACTGATGACAACAACAACGAAAATGAAGCAAGAGCTCGTCGTTTAGAAGCAGAAGCACAATCTGAAGCTGGTCGTGGTGGAAGAGGTCGTGGTGCAGGTGCTCCAGCGGGTGGACCAGGTGGTGCACCAAAGCGTCGTACTCCAGCGGGTGGCGGTAATCGCAGACCTGCAGGTGGTGGCGGTAGATAAGCCTTATTTGAGAATTTTTAAATTGAAATAATTATGTCAACTGCAACTATTACAGCTGCCGATATAAATAAATTACGTCAGGCAACTGGTGCCGGAATGTTGGATTGTAGAAAAGCTTTAACTGAAACCAACGGTGATTTTGAAGCTGCTATTGATTGGTTACGTAAGCAAGGCCAGAAAGTGGCTGCAAAGCGTAGCGATAGAGAAGCAAAAGAGGGAGTGATCATTGCTCGTACTTCTGCAGATAACAAAGTTGGATTTGTAGTTTGTATTAGCTGTGAAACCGATTTCGTTTCTAAAAACGCTGACTTCGTTGCATTTGCTACATCTATTGCTGATGCAGCTGTTGCCAACAACGTTAAGAGTGCAGAAGAATTAAATGAAGTAACCATTAATGGTGCTAAAGTAGCTGACCTTATCAATGATAAGTTAGCTGCAATTGGTGAAAAAATTGGGGTTGCTAAATTTGAAAGAATTGAAGCTCCTTATGTAGCATCATATATTCACGGTGCTAACCGTATGGGTGTTTTAGTAGGATTAACTACTGATGCTCCTGAAGCAGGTAAAGATGTAGCAATGCAAATTGCTGCTATGAATCCTCTTGCGGTAGATGCGAATAGCATTCCTGCTGAAACCATTGAAAGAGAGAGAGCAATCGTGATTGAAACCATGAAAGCTGATCCTAAAATGGCTGGTAAACCAGAAGAGATGGTGGCTAAAATTGCAGAAGGCAAGTTGAATGCGTTCTTTAAAGAGAACACATTATTGGCTCAAGCTTTTGTAAAAGATGGTGCTATCACTGTTGAAGCTTACTTAAAGAGTGCTGGTAATGTAACTGTTACTGAATTCAAGCGTGTTGCGCTAGGATAATTTGTACTCATTTTATATTTTTTCAAAAGCCTCTCCCATTTATCGGAGGGGCTTTTGTACTTTTGTAACCTACTCAATTTTAAACGAATCTCATGCTACCAAAATTCAAACGCATCCTGCTTAAACTATCTGGAGAAGCTTTATTAGGCGATCAAAGAAACGGAGACCCATTTAACCCTAAAATTATTGAGCAATATGCCCATGATATTAAGCGTGTGACCGATTTAGGAGTCCAGGTAGCCATCGTTATTGGGGGTGGTAATATCTATAGGGGTATGAATGAGGCTGATAGTGGTATTGAGAGAGCTCATGGTGATTATATGGGGATGTTGGCAACGGTGATCAACGCCATGGCCATGCAGGCTATGTTGGAGAAGATTGGGGTATATACAAGATTACAAAGTGCCATCAATATGGAGCAAGTAGCTGAGCCCTATATTCGCAGAAAAGCCTTACGCCATTTAGAAAAAGGCCGTGTGGTAATCTTTGGGGCAGGTACTGGTAATCCTTATTTCACCACCGACACAGCAGGTTCATTAAGGGCTATTGAAATGAAGGCAGATGTTATTTTGAAAGGGACAAGGGTAGATGGGATTTACAGCGCTGATCCAGAAAAAGACCCAACTGCTACTAAATTTGAAAAATTAAGCTTCCAGGAATGTATTTCTCAGAATCTTAAAGTGATGGATATGACTGCATTTACTTTATGCATGGAGAATAAATTACCTATCATTGTTTTTGATATGAATACACAAGGGAATTTACTTCAAGTAGTAGAAGGGGCCAATGTAGGTACGCTGGTGAGCTAGTTGCCCGTTCGTGTAATAATATAAGCTATTCAATCATCCTATGGTAATTTCATATTGATGCGTAAGATAATTTTTGTAATTTTTTTAGGAGCTGTTGCTGCAAAGTTTGGATACAGTCAAAATAGATTGAGTTTGTCTGATGCATTGGCAATTGCATTAAAGAACAGCTATGATATTCAACTAGCAAAAAACAATGTTGAAATCGCTACTGTCAATAATTACATAGGGATTGCTGGTGGATTACCAACGGTTAATGCAACCATTAATGATGTAGAGAATATTACCACCATTAACCAAAAATTTCCTGATCCATCCCGAGACGTAACCAGAAGTGGGGTTTCATCTAATAATATGAATTCCAATATTACGGCTGGTATATTATTATTTAATGGGTTTAGAGTAAAAGCAGCCAAGCAAAGATTAGACGAGTTGCAAAAGATGAACCAAGACATGCTGAATGCACAAATTCAGAGTACCATGGCTTCGGTAATTACCAGTTATTATGATGTAGTACGTCAACAGAATTTACTTAGCACCATTAATAAATCTATTGAAGTTTCTCAACAAAGAATTGATATCATTAACAGCCGTAAAGAAGTTGGCCTTGCAAATAATGCAGACTTATATCAAGCTCAAATTGATTTGAATGCATTGGTTCAATCTAAACAAGCACAACAATTAATTATTGATCAAGGAAAAACCAATTTGTTGAGTTTGATTTTTGTAAGCCCTGATTCATCAGTGGTTATTAATGATACTATTGTGGTAGATGAAAAAATCAATTTCAGCCAATTGAAAACATTGGCATTAAAGAATCCACAAGTATCAGCAGCCGAGCAGCAAATAAAAATCAATGAGTTAATTGAAAGAGAAACTGCAGCATTGCGTGTTCCTACTTTACGCGCAACTACCGGATTTAACTTCAGCAATACAAAAAGCGGTGCAGGGTTTATACTTGAAAACAGAAGCTATGGACCATTTTTAGGGATCAACCTAGCGATTCCCATCTATAATGGATTGATCAATAAAAAACAACAACAGGTTGCGGAAATTAACACACGCAATGCTAAAGTACAGCGCGATCAATTTTTGTTAACGATTGAAACTGGAGCAGTAAGAACCTATCAAGCTTATGCAAATACTTTAGCTCAATTAAAAACAGCTAAGGAAAATCAAGTATTAAGTAAGCAGTTATTAGATTTAGTAATGCAACGTTTTCAATTAGGTCAAGCTACTATTGTTGATGTAAAACTAGCGCAGCAAAGTTTTGAAAATGAATCGTATAGATTGGTTAACTTGGCATTTACAGCCAAGATTGCCGAAGTTGAATTAAAGCGCTTGGCCAATATTATTGAGCCTTAATTATTTTAACGTGTCGATAGCTATACAATCTAAACTACCACAAGTAGGTACTACCATTTTTACCGTAATGAGCCAATTGGCTAATGAATACGGTGCAGTTAATTTGGGTCAGGGTTTCCCAGATTTTATGATGAGCGAAGGGCTTACTAGTTTGGTTGATAAAGCCATGAAAGATGGTTTCAACCAATACACTCATATGAATGGTTATCCGCCGCTGTTGTCTGCATTGTCTTTAAAAGCGGCCAATTTGTATGGAGCTTCTGTTGATGCAACGAATGAAATTACCATAACACCCGGTGGAACCTATGCTATATACACTGCACTCACCACTGTATTACAACCCGGCGATGAAGTCATTTTGTTTGAACCTGCCTATGATTGTTATATCCCTACAATTGAATTAAACAAAGCTATTGCGGTACCTATTCAATTGAAATATCCCAATTATGCTATTCCATGGGAAGAAGTAAAAGCTAAAATTACTCCTCGTACAAGAATGATCATGATTAACTCGCCCCATAACCCAACGGGCGCAGTATTGTCTGCAAATGATATGCAAAAATTAGCGAGTATAGTAGAGGGTACCAACAT
>CALRUG020000088.1:0-13640 GCA_943371295.1 Synechococcus sp. UW140
TATTCACTTGTAAGTACCCCAAATATCAAACAGTTTTATTTAGAGCGTAGTCATTTTTAATAAGGTTAATTTTCCATTCTGTTGGTGTTTGGTTGTTCAATGATTCATGCGGTCTGTTGTTATTGTATTCCTCTATCCATTCTTCTGTCAACACTCTTACTTCATTTAGGTCAAAGAACAAGTATGCATCCAATATTGCTTCGCGATACAATCGATTAAACCTTTCAATAAAACCATTTTGCATCGGTTTTCCTGGTTGTATAAATTGAAGTGTTATTCCGTTGTCAATACTCCATAGTTCAAGGTCTTTTGATGTAAATTCTGGTCCATTCTCTGATCTAATAGCAACTGGTTTACCTCGTTGTTCAATGATTCTTTCAAGGGTTCTAATGACTCTTTTTGAAGAGAGTGAGGTGTCAACTTCAATGGCCAAGACTTCTCTAGAGCAATCATCCATAATGTTCAGGGTTCTAAACTTTCTATTCCCAACCATGCTGTCACTCATAAAATCCATACTCCAGCTTTGGTTGATAGCGCTTTGTTGTGCTAATGGTTGCTTTACTCTTGTTGGAAGTCTTCGCTTACCACGTCGCTTTTTATTCAGTTTTAAAAGCTTATAAACCCTATAAACTCGTTTATGGTTCCATGTTTTACCAGATCTCCTTAAATATGCAAAGAGCTTTCTAAATCCATACGTTGGATGCTTAAAAGCAAGATCCTGCAATGCTTCAATAACAGATTGGTCGTCTTTCTTAGTTTCGTAATAAAACTGAGAACGAGGAATTGATATCAATTTGCAAGCCCTGCTCACCGGTACACCGTACTCATGAACCAGCTCTTGTGTTAGCTGCTTTTTTGTGGCAGGGCCCAACCTTTTTTTGAGAACAAATCCTTCAGTATCTGATTGTCCATTGCTACATCAGCGTACATCTTTTTAAGCCGAGAGTTCTCTTCTTCAAGGTCTTTTAGCTTCTTAACATCCGATGCTTCCATACCACCGTATTTACTCTTCCAATTGTAAATAGTGGCTTCAGAAACGCCGTGTTCACGGGCAAGTTCTTTTGTGGTTCTACCACCTTCCTGTTGCTTCAAAATTGAAACAATCTGGGTCTCTTTAAATCGTGTCTTTTTCATTTTTTGCAGTTTAAATTTAAACTTTTAACTCTAATTTTAAACTGTCTGAATTTTAGGGACACTTACAAGAGCAATATTACCCGTATTATTTGCAGCATTAAAGTATACTGTGCTTCAAACTAAATGTTTCGATGTAAAAAAGTTAAGCTCTTAACAATTGAGAAATTAGAATTAGACCAACTTCAAATTACGGGAGAATAAAAGTGAACTATTTTTAATGGATTTACTAAGCAAAAGCTCACATTTATAATTTATACATTTTTTTTCCATAAATGAAAAAGATGAGGATAATACAAATTAAAAGATAGCCTCCAAGATAATATATATTACCAAATGTTTTTTGCGGGAATAACAAGAAAATTATCATATTTAAAATATAAAAGTAAAGTCCTAGACGTGCTATTTTCTTATTCATAATTTTAAGATTAATTATTTACAATAGTTGTCATAACATTGAACACCAGCAAATACTTGTAATGTACCACATGCAGCAATACAAGCAGGAATACCCAAACCTGCCGTTGTTGCTAATGCTGTTGTATCACATCCAGCATGACAAAGTATCGCACCCATAGTAGCTGCAGCAATACAAAGAGAATACCTCCAGCCACAATCAACCATCATGGTTGCACGTATATTATTTTCATTTGAATATCTACTCTCATAAATCACTTCTGCTGCTTCAGATATTAATACTTCAGAAGAAATATTTTTATAAGTCCTTAATAGCAAAGGCCATGTTTCTGTGTAGGTTTTCATATGTTTTGTAAGTCGTAATGAAACTGTTGATTTGAATAAACGATCAATTTCTATCATTTGATCTTCAAACGAAAGACTTTTGTCGCGAACAGCATTTAGTTTATTACTGACATCTGACATGTTCAATGAATTAGTTTTAGCTGTTTGAGATAAAAACTCCAAAAAAGAACTAGTCTCTAAAACCAGTTTAATAAAAAATTTATTCTCGTTAAGTTTTTTCGCATCAGCAGGAGGATAAACTTCAGTCTTCTGTAAACATCCAAACAAAAAAGAAATGGTTATAACAAAAAAAGCAGCTAAAACTATTATTCCTTTATTAAATTTAGTTATTTTGATCATGTTTATATAAATTTATTTCTCCCTGTCTAACGCCATGGTTTGAATGTTCAGCGGTTTATTTACTTGCTTTTACTGCAAGGCTCCAGTTTCGCTTTTGGCTGGGCTGTATTTTGCTAATCCCCAAGTAGTTTGTTTCTACCATCATCCTTTTTTATTTTATGCATGCCTGCATTTGGGGTTAATTAAGGAGTAATATCCCATTGATCAAGCTTGGTCATTCAATAGTTGTACTTCCTATTGTTTTGCAAATAACCTCATATAAATTAGAATAATCACTAGGTAAATCCCTAGAAGTTTAAATTCAATAAAAAAATGCATTGAATTTTGTATAAGTGATTATTGTCATGTATTATTGTTGGAAATAAGTAAATTTGATGGGGCGGGTATTAATTGGTATTGCAGAAGATCATGCTGCAATTAGAAAAATGATGATTAATGAGGTCAAAGAAAAACTTGATTGCGAAGTAATTGCAGAGTCCGGAAATGGTTTTGATTTTTTAAACGAATTAAAGCTATCTAATCAAATCCCCGATATTGTATCGATTGATTTATCAATGCCGAAAATGAATGGTTATGATACAATTAAAGAAATAAAGAATTTATATCCATCTACTAAAATATTGGTATTTACTTTTGTGGCGGAATTAGATGCTATTGTAAACCTTTTTAACATTGGCATTCATGGCTTTGTAGGTAAAGCCGATGAAAAATTAAATTTTTCATCGGCCCTGATCGAAATTCTTGAACATGGATTTTTGAAAAACAAATACTATCGTTCCAAGCAATTAGCATCCTTAGATTGGAATAAATACTCTTTTTTAGGAAATAATGCTTTTACCTATAAAGAAATAGAACTTATTCAATTCACTATTCATAATTTAAGTACTGTTGAAATTGCAAAAATTTGGTTTTGCTCAGAAAAAAATGTTGAGTATCACAGAAAAAAAATCTATACAAAACTTGACATAACAACCCGACAGGAATTGATAAGCTATGCCAAAAAAATTGGTTATGAATTTTAGTGGTCTAAAAAATTATTTTCCCAATTTCTCTTCAAACAATTTCAAAATTCTTTTATACTCATCCGTCCAACTACTGGGTTCTACAAATCCATGGTCTTCCATCGGATACACCGCGAGTTCCCAATTCTCTTTTTTGAGTTCAATTAATTTTTGAGATAAGCGCACTACATCTTGAAAATGCACATTCACATCTACCATACCATGACAAATCAATAAATGATTTTTCAAGCCAGCTGCAAAATTGATGGGGGAAGATTTTGCATAAGCAATAGAATCTTGAACAGGTTCATTTAAAATATTGGCCGTGTATCCATGATTGTAATGTGCCCAATCAGTCACTGGTCTTAATGCAGCACCAGCCTTAAATACATCGGGCGTCGTAAACAATCCCATCAACGTAATAAAGCCTCCATAAGATCCACCATATAAACCAATTCGGTTTTTATCAATGCCATAATTTTTTACCAAAAAATCCGCGGCATCTACATGATCGGTTAAATCCTTTCCACCCATATGTCGGTAGATGCCTGTGCGCCAATCTCTACCATATCCACTACTTGCTCTATAATCAATATCAATCACCGTATAGCCTTTGTCTACCAATAAATTGTTGAACATGTATTCCCTAAAATAACTGCTCCACCAATAATGCACGTTTTGTAAATAGCCAGCACCGTGCACAAAAAATACCGCAGCACCATTTTTCTTTGCAGCAGTTGGTTCATAAATTCTTGCATAAATGGATTGCCCATCACGTGCAGGAATCGTAGTTACTTTGGCTTCCTTCCAATCGTATTTTTTAAACTCCTCACTCATTGCCAAATTGGTCACCTGTATCGGTTTTTTACCCGGTGCATTTTCTTGCACATATAATTCCCAAGGCTTATTAATATAAGAGTAGCGATACGCAATCCATTTTTCATCTGGACTCATCGTCACTTCATATCCACCTTCCCATGCAGTGATTCTTTCTTTTGCAGTACCATCGGTTTTTACGCGAAACCAATTTAATTTTCCAGGATGTGTTTCATTGGTCAATAAATAAAAATGTTGTTTGGTTTTACTCAGCTTCAAATCTTGTACTTCATAGTTTCCAGCTGTAACCGCTTTTTTATTTTGAGTTTTTATATCGTATACATATAAGTGAGAATAGCCTGTAGATTCACTTTGATAATAGAACTGATCGTTACTGATCCAACCAATTTTAGTTCCGAAGTTTCCCCCGCCTATTCCTGGCCCACCAATCCATGCATTGTCTCTTTGTCTTTCAATGATTACTAATTTTCCTGTTGCTGCTTCCAACTGCATGATCCATCTGTCTTTATTGTCTTGAGAACGAATATCAACAATAGCAAAGCTTGCACTGCTGTTCCAATAAGGACCATAGATGACTACTGAGCGATTGGTTGGTTTTTTTCCTTCGTATCTTTTTGGATAATCTTTTGCATAGTCTGGTAAATCTTGTATCCCGGGAATTGCATCTGTTTTAATTTGCATCAACGTATCGCGCATGCGATCCCAAACATAAAAATCAAATTTGCCCAAGGCATTGCCAACTTTAGTTCTGGTATTTAAATCGGTAGTATAACCAGACTCTGTTACATAATCTGGAACAATGGTTTGCTTATTACCAGCAGGTGCTTGATACAATCGATAGGTTACAAAACGCGCATCAGGACTGATTTGTAATCCTTGCATTATTCTATCGCCTGTCGAAATTCTTTTGATGGTATCATTGTAAACCATTCGGTTGTTTCTCAAATAATTGGCACGCTCCTCTCTTTTATCTTTTCTTTCTTTGAGTACTTCAAATAAATCCAATTGCTGTTGTTGCAACCATCCATCTTGGGTTTGTGGGTTGATCATAGCCGCGGAGCGATTGAAGTTTCCTACAGCTGTGCTCCCACTGGAACCTATATTGGTCAGTTGCATGAGCACTCCGGTTTTGGTATGCCAAGCAAATAAGTTTGGAGATTTTGTGAAAACAATCCATTCATCGTTCATGATAAAAGATGGATTATTTTCCTGCTCTTCTGTTTGTGTTACTCGAATCGTTTTATTTGTTTTAATATCCGTCCAATAAATATCTCCACGAAATGCATAGACCATTTGTGTAGCAGCCAAATTATACACTGCATTATTGATTGCAGTATTGCGCTCAATAATTGAACTGTTGGCTTTCTCTGGCGCGGTTCCGTTTATAGAAAAAGCATACAAAGAATCTGAAGTGTTTTTTTGTGGATTCCAATTAAAATAAACCGTTTTACTATCGTAACTCCAAAATGCATTGGATGGAGATGTTCCCATCCATTTAGGATCGCGCATTATATGGTCCACCGTTAATGACTGGGCAAACACTTGTAAAGAGCTGGTAATAAAGACGAGTAGAAATATTTTTCTCATAGTGTTGTTTTACAAGAATAAATCTATCGTATTCAGCTTAGTAAAAAAACAAGAGAGATGAATTTTATTTAAGTGGATGAAGAAGTCCTTATTTAAAATACTTGTTAGCTTCTATATATTCTCGCACTTTCTCGGGTACCAAGTAACGTATGCTATTTCCTGCTTTAATATTATCCCGAACATGGGTTGCAGAAATAGTTAACAAAGGTGCATTTAAAATAGTCACCCTTGCTTCGTGTTGATTGGTGACCACAAAATCAGGACGATTATACACGATGAATTCGTAATCACTGATTAATAAAGAAGCATTTTTCCACTTGGGTAAATTCTGAAAACTATCGCTTCCCATAATAATCGTGAACTCGTGTTGCGGATATTTTTCTTTTAAATAAACCAAGGTGTCGATGGTGTAAGAAGGTTTGGGCAATTTAAATTCAATATCTGATGCCCTTAGTCTGCTGTCATCTTCCACGGCCAATTGCACCAAGTGCAAACGATGGTACTCGTTGAGTAAACTATGTTCTTGTTTAAAAGGATTTTGGGGCGACACTACGAACCATACTTGCTGTAAATGGGTCTCGTTTAAAACATGACTGGCTATTATCAAATGACCCGTATGAATGGGGTTAAAAGATCCAAAATACAGGCCTATTTTCATCTAACTTGTTGATTATCAGATTATTATGACAAATCCTCGGTTACAAATATACTATTGGCCTCACTCAATCTTAAGCTGAGTCTGTAACCAGATACGCAAATTGAAATAGGATCTCCTAATGGAGCAATCTGTTCAACTTTTACTTTCTCGCCTGGCACACATCCCATTTCCATGAGTTTGATAAAAATCTCGTCTTTCTCAAATGAATCGATGATACCCTTTTGCCCCGCTGTCAATTCTGACAATCTTTTCATATTTCCGATTATATGGTAAAGGTAATCTAGCCCGTATTGGTTTTGTTACGAATTTTGGAGTAATAAACTACCATGACCAAAATCAACTTCAGAACTGGTGATCGCCCTTTTGTATTTCCCAATAAAACTGGTTTAAAATCATTTATTGCATCTATTTTCAAAAAAGAAAAAAAGGAGCTGGGGGGTATCAACTATATTTTCTGCTCTGATGAAATGCTCTTGAAAATTAACCAAGACTTTCTTCAGCATAATTATTATACCGATATCATCACTTTTGGGTTGAACGAACCGGGTGAACCCATTGAAGCAGAAATATATGTAAGCATAGATCGGGTAAAAGACAATGCCAGTCAACAAGGGGTATCCTACCAAAATGAAATGCAGCGGGTGCTTTTTCATGGTGCACTTCACTTATGTGGCTATAAAGACAAAAAGAAAAGTGAAATTGTAGTAATGAGACAAAAAGAGGACCAGTATTTGCATCTAATGGCTAAAGCCCAAAAATGAATCTAAGAATACTCGTACTCGGTTGTTTATTGTTTTTTTCTGGATATATATCTGGCCAAAGTTATAGTCAGGTGGTGCTTAAAGACATCCCCTTCGAACCCAATATAGCGCTGAACAAAGATCTAGTAGAGAAACTAGAAGAAAATAAACTGTATCGATCTTCAAATAAAGCGGCTCGTTCATTTATTTATTGGACCAACTATGCCAGATTATATCCAAAAGCATTTAGAGATGAGGCATTAATTCCATTTATTAAGCTTCAACCCAATTTAAAAGGGAAATATGCCAATAGCTTGATTAAAGATTTGGGTAAAATTGATCCCCTCCCTTTTTTGGAGCCTGAAGCAAAACTAACCAAGGCAGCAGAACTACATGCTGAAGATATTGCCCAAAACAATGGAAGGGTTAGTCACCAATCTTCTGATGGTTCTAGCTTTAGTGATCGCATGAAAAAAGTAGGTTACAAAGCCTGTAGTGGAGAAAACATCTCATTAGGAAAAGACACCGACGGATTAAGCTCATTGCTTTTATTGTATCTAGATATTAATTTACCTGATTTAGGGCATAGGAAAAACTTATTCAACGCCAATTACACCAAAATGGGGGTTAGTGTGAAGCAACTCCCCAATAATCAATTCCTTATAGTGCAAGAATTGGGTTGCCAAGAAGCGGCCAGGAACTAGATTCTAAGGTTTGGCTTTCCTCAAAACCTATTCAAATAGTTCCACGGGCAACCGTTCCACCCTGAAACATTATTTGGATGTGACACGTGGAACATAGACCTTTAAGCTATAATTGGGTTATATGAAGAACGATAAGAGAAAATGGCAAATGGCATTCCGACGATTTGTGCTTGAAAACTCCCCAAGCGAACAGTATGCACCTTATTTTGGATTGTGTAGAGTCGATCTCAGAAAATGGTTTGAAGCACAATTCTCCAATGGAATAAACTGGGAGAATTTTGGAAAAGCTTGGCAGTTTGAACATATCATACCTGTTGCATGGTTTAACGATGAATCAGAACAAGAATTAAAAGCTTGTTGGAATTATTTAAACCTTCGAGTTGCTCCTATAGAAGGTTCCAAGCCTTCGTCTGACTTACTATTTGCTCAGCAATATTTTGAAAAGCTCTATCAGGCATCTGGTTTTCAGGGATGTCTATATTATATAGATATGCTGAAAGCAATTATTAAAGCGTACTCTACTGCTGCTGTATCAGATTCGATTGTAACATTTATTGAAACCAATCAAACAGCATTAGACGCTATTCTAACATTTTCTACTGAAGAATACCAGCAATACCTTGAAACGGGTTCTGCCAAATCCATCTTAACTGAAAGAGAAATATTAAAAAAATTCGGTTAGGGCGAATCCTATAATATCTTTGCACCATGTTTTCAAAATACGACGTAATAGTAGTAGGCGCTGGTCATGCAGGATGTGAGGCAGCAGCAGCAGCAGCCAATTTGGGTAGTTCTGTTTTGTTGATTACCATGAATATGCAAACCATTGCCCAAATGAGTTGCAACCCTGCAATGGGTGGAATTGCAAAAGGGCAAATTGTAAGAGAGATAGATGCGTTGGGTGGATACAGTGGAATCATCACCGACCTAAGTACTATTCAATTTAGAATGTTGAACCTAAGTAAGGGTCCTGCAATGTGGAGCCCGAGGGCGCAAAATGATCGTATGCTTTTTGCTGCTAAATGGAGAGAGTGGCTAGAGAAAACACCCAATGTAGATTTTTACCAAGACATGGTAAAAGAAATCATTATTAAAAACAACAAAGCTTGTGGAGTAATTACTGGTCTTGGTCACGAAATCATGGCCGAGTCTGTAGTAGTGACTAGTGGTACTTTTTTAAACGGAGTAATTCATATTGGAGAAAAGCAGTTTGGTGGTGGTCGAGTTGCGGAAAAAGCAGCAACAGGAATTACCGAACAATTGGTGGCTTTGGGCTTTGAAAGCGATCGTTTAAAAACAGGAACCCCACCCAGAGTTGACGGCAGAAGTTTGGATTATTCAAAAATGGAAGAACAGAAAGGGGATGAACATATAGTTGGTTTTTCTTATATGAATGTGCCCAAGGTAAAGGCAGAAAACCAAAGAAGTTGTTTTATCACTTATACCAACCAAACCGTACACGACTTACTGAAAACTGGGTTTGATCGTTCTCCTATGTATCAAGGAAGAATTGAAGGAGTGGGCCCAAGATATTGTCCTAGTATTGAAGATAAGATCAGCCGATTTGCAGATCGAGATCGTCACCAACTTTTCGTGGAACCTGAAGGATGGGATACGGTTGAAATCTATGTGAATGGATTTTCTACTTCATTACCCGAGGAAGTACAGATGGCAGCATTAAGACAAGTACCAGGATTTGAAAATTGTAAAATTTTTAGACCCGGCTATGCAATAGAGTACGATTACTTTATGCCGACCCAACTAACGCATGCACTCGAAACTAAACAAATAAGTAATTTATTTTTTGCTGGTCAAATTAATGGAACAACTGGTTATGAAGAAGCTGCTTGTCAAGGATTAATTGCTGGAATAAACGCCCACCAAAAAGCAAAAAGCTTGGAGCCATTTATTTTAAAAAGATCTGAAGCATATATTGGCGTACTTGTAGATGACCTAATTAATAAAGGAACCGATGAGCCATACAGAATGTTTACCAGCAGGGCAGAATTTAGAACTTTACTGCGACAAGACAATGCCGACCTAAGACTAACCGAAAAAAGTTATCAAATTGGTTTGGCATCTGAAGAGAGAATGAAAGCGGTGGAAGTTAAAAAATCAGAAGTATCTTTTGTAAAAGAAACATTGAAAAATTATTCTATTGAGCCTTCTGAAATAAATCAATATTTAAACGGCATTCAGTCTGCTCCAATAATTGAAAAACAAAAAGCATCAAAAATTATATTACGGCCCAACGTAACACTAGATGATTTACAAAATGCTGTTCCAGCGCTAAAAGAAACTTTGTCCAATATTTCAGCAGATTCGATACTGCAATCGGAGATTCAAATTAAGTATGAACGCTATATAGAAAAAGAACAGCAACTCGTTGACAAAATGAGTGATTTAGAAAATATGATCATACCTGCAAACTTTGACTATAATAAACTAAGTGCACTATCCAACGAGGCTTTACAAAAGATGAAAAAGATTCAACCAAGTACCCTTGGACAAGCTAGTAGAATTAGCGGAGTAAACCCGAGCGATATACAAATACTAATGGTTTACATGGGTAGGTAGCTACGTTCACCCACTCATCATAATAAATAAATACAACTATCCATAAGAAGGCCGATTTTTAGTAGCTTTAGAATCCCACTTAAACAGGCTAACTTATGAGAAAAATCAAGTTGTTGTTTTCTTGTTTGGTATTGACAACCATGTTGCATGCCCAAGAAACATTTCCCGTGAACGGAGTAGCAGATAAAAGAGATGGCTGCTATGCGTTCACCAATGCTACCATTGTTAAAGACGCCCAAAATACCATACAAAATGGTATCATGGTCATTAGAGATGGTAAAATTATTGCAGTTGGAACCAATGTAGCGGTTCCTAAAGACGCAGTAGTAATAGATTGTAAAGACAAATTTATTTATCCATCCTTTATTGATATTTATACCGACTATGGTATGCCGCAAATGCAAAGACCGACTGGTGGCGGTGGATTCGGCGGCCCTGCTCAACTTACCAATAACCAAAAAGGAGCATATGGTTGGAATCAAGCATTGAAATCGGAAGTTAATGCATATAAAATATTCAGCCTCGATGATTCAAAAGCTAAACCAATGCGTGAAGCTGGATTTGGTACAGTGCTTACCCATCAAAAAGATGGTATAGTAAGGGGTACCGGATCGGTTGTTACTTTATCATCAGAAAAAGACAATTTTGTTATTGTAAAAGATAAAGCTGCAGCTGTATATTCTTTTAATAAAGGAACATCTACACAAAGTTATCCCTCTTCTTTGATGGGGTCCATTGCGCTCTTAAGACAAACATACAATGATGCGGCTTGGTATAAAAACAATCCAGAAGCTGCTACCAAAGAGGGCTTTAATATTACCCTTCAATATTTTAATTCCAATCAATCGCTTCCACAAATATTTGATGTTCAAGATAGAGGTGTTGATTTGTGGAATATAGTAAGAGCAGACCGAATCGGAGACGAATTTGGGGTTCAGTATATTCTAAAAGCAACTGGTAAGGAATACCAAAGAATCAAAGAAGTGGCTGCAACTAAAGCACCATTAATTGTAGGACTAAACTTTCCTCAAGCCCAGGATGTGGAAGATCCAAATGATGCTAGACTGGTTTCTTTAGCAGATATGAAAAATTGGGAACTAGGACCAACCAATCCTGCAGCCATTGAAAAAGCGGGTATTCCTTTTTGCTTAACAACTGCAGACTTAAGAGATCCAAAAACCTTCTTAGCCAATCTAAGAAAAGCGATGGAATATGGATTATCTGAGAAAGCTGCTATGGAAGCTTTAACTAAAAACCCTGCAACATGGTTAGGCGTTTATGATAAAGTAGGAAGTTTGGATGAAGGCAAACTAGCGAACTTCGTCATTACTACCGCACCAGTATTCTCTGAAAAATCTATCATTCTTCAAAACTGGGTGAATGGTAATAAATATTCAGTGAAAGAAGATGCTTGGAAAAGCATCAATGGCAATTATACTTTAACCGTTCAAACAGACAATGGTCCACAGACTTATACCTTAGAAGTAAAGTCGAATAGTTCTGCCACTTTAGTTGGTAAAGATACTTTGTCTACAAGGTTTAGTTACGATGGCAAAACCGTAAAAATCAATTTTGCTCCGATGCAAAGAAGAATGGGCATGGGTGGGCGTCCTGGTATGGGAGCTGGAGCAAATGCAGCTGCAGCTTTACCAGCCAATGCAGCTAAATTAAGTGGATTCAGTAATGGAAAAAGTTGGAACGGAACTGGTGTTGATTCATTGGGTAACCATATCACCTGGTCTGCAGAAGAGATTAGTTTAACTACTGCTAAAACAGAAGAAGCTAAACCAAAAGCAATACCGAAAACAGGTAAATCATTTTATCCATTTACTGCTTTTGGTAACGACGAAGAAAATATTCCAAAACCAGAAACCATATTATTTAAAAACGCAACTGTTTGGACCAGCGAAAAAGCAGGCAAATTAGAGGGTACAGATGTATTGGTTAAAAACGGCAAGATTGCCAAAGTAGGTAAAGGTTTGAATGATGCATCGGCCAAAGTGATTGATGCAACCGGAAAACATTTGACAGCCGGTCTTATAGACGAGCACTCACATATTGCTTCTGCTTCTACAAACGAGGGTGGTCAATCTGTTACTTCTGAAGTAAGAATGCAAGACAATTTAGATCCTGACGATATCAATATTTACAGACAATTGAGTGGTGGTCTTACCAGCTCTCATATTCTTCATGGTTCAGCAAATACCATTGGGGGACAAACACAATTAATCAAACTTCGTTGGGGAACCGATGATAAAGGATTAATGTTTGAAGGAGCAGATCCATTTATCAAATTTGCTTTAGGAGAAAACGTGAAGCGTTCCTCTTCTACTCAGGGCAACACCCGTTTTCCCGATACTAGAATGGGCGTTGAACAAGTTTTAAGTGATGCATTTAATAGAGCTAAAATATACGAAGCTGCCAAAAAAGAACACGAAGCGAATAGCAAGAAAAAAGGTGCAGTAACTAGTACTTTTAGAAAGGATCTTGAACTTGAGGCCTTGGTAGAAATTATGAATAGCAAACGCTTTATAACTTGTCATAGTTATGTTGCTAGTGAAATAGTAGTAGCGTTGCGTGTTGCAGAAAAATATGGATTTAAAGTAAACACTTTCACCCATATTTTAGAAGGCTATAAAGTGGCTGATAAAATGAAAGCGCATGGTGCCGCTGCATCTACATTCTCAGATTGGTGGGCTTATAAAAATGAGGTACAAGATGCCATTCCTTATAACGCAACCATTATGCATAAAGTGGGTTTGAATGTTGCCATTAATTCAGATGATGCAGAAATGGCTCGTCGCTTAAATCAAGAGGCAGCAAAGAGTGTTAAATATGGCGGCATGAGTGAAATAGATGCGTTGAATATGGTTACCATCAATCCTGCTAAAATGTTACATGTAGACAGTAAAGTAGGTAGTATAAAAGAAGGAAAAGATGCTGATTTGGTTTTGTGGTCTGCACACCCTTTAAGCATTTATGCCAAATCTCTTTACACAGTTGTAGACGGAACAGTTTTCTTTGATCGTGCAAAAGATGAAGCAATGAGAAAAGAAGTGAAAGCAGAACGCACTCGTTTAATCGGCAAAATGGTGGGTGAAAAAAGAACCGGTGCGCCTATGGCTCCATTTACTCCAAGTTTTAAATATGTTCACACTTGTTTAGACCATGGACATAAATTAGGGTTATTAGAAATTGAAGCTGGTGAAGAAGAAGGCATTGAACACAATAGCAACCACTAAAAAAATTATCATGAAAAAAATTATCATATCACTTTGTTCATTACTCTTAATAGTAGGAGTAA
>CALRUG020000089.1:0-13630 GCA_943371295.1 Synechococcus sp. UW140
TTCTTAAACAGTGCTACAAACATAGTATCTGCTTTAACAGCATATCCTTTTATTACGCTTTGTTCTACTAATTTCATAAAAGGGAAACGACTCTCTACAAAAGGTACGATTGCTTCATTCTCTGCTTCAAAAACAGAGCAAGTAATGTATAAGAAAAATCCATTGTTGCGAAGTTTGGGTAAAGCATTTTGTACAATCTGTTGTTGCAGTTGTTGAAAAACAACAATTTCATGTTCACTAAAATGTGTTAATTGCTCAGGTGTTCTACCCCAAGTACCACTACCACTGCAAGGAGCATCACAAATAATTAAGTCGAACTGCATACCAGCCAATTCAGCAGCAGTAATAGGCTTACTTAAATCTGCAATTAATGATTGGTATTTTCTTATACCTGCTCTTTCAAATCGTTGAGCTAAATTCTGAATAATGCTCTTACGAATATCAGAAACAGTAAGCTCCATATTCCCTAAAACGTCTCTTGCTAAAATGGATTTACCGCCACTAGCCGCACAGCAATCCCAAATGTCTACTGAAGCATCTTTACCTTTACGAAGTTGTTTGGCAGCTTCCATTATTCTTGCCGTTTGCTGAGAACTATAATCTTGAACAACGTAATCTTTGTCTAATTCTGCTATCCCTTCTAACTTAGTTCCATTGGGCAAAGCAAAACATGATTCAGTGATTGTTTTATATTCAATTCCTGCATTAGTAAATGCTTTTTCAACATTGGGTAATCTTCCGGGCCTTACTCTAATAAATAAGTCTGGTTGAATTAAATGAGATTCGCTGAATTGTTCTGAATCTATGTCTTTGCTCAAGAAAGAAACAAAAGGAAATAGTTGAGTTGGATTAAAATAAGCGATATGATTTTTTACATATTCGATTCGCTTAGTTAAAGAAGAACTCCAATCAGTTAACCAATTCGGGTCAAATAAATCTGCCCACACACCTGGCTCATTGTTACAGAGATATAGCGAAACCTTTAATGCCAATTCCATATCAATTCCGACCATGGAATTGCCCATCCTAAAATAAGAATAACAAATTTGAGAAATATACCTTCTGTCTTTTGAGCCAAATTTTTTATTGGCAGCAAAATGCGTCTTTAAAAAGCCAGCAAAAGGCGTATCTCCATTATAGGCAGTAATTATTGCAGCAGCAGAACGTAAATAATTTTCGGCGTATTTCACTATAGTTCTAATAATGCCTTTACAGGATCTTTACCCATTAATAATAATGCAGGGTTTTCTAAAAGATCCTTTACGCGAACTAAAAAGCTCACACTTTCTCTGCCATCAATAATGCGGTGATCATAACTTAATGCCAAGTACATCATAGGTCTCACCAAAACTTGACCGTTAATTGCCATTGGGCGCTCTTGAATTTTGTGCATCCCTAAAATTGCACTTTGTGGAATATTGATAATGGGCGTACTCATTAAACTTCCGAATACGCCACCATTGGTGATCGTAAAAGTACCGCCTTGTAATTCATCCGCTGTTAGTTTACTGTCTCTTGCTTTACCTGCCAACTCTACTACTTTCTTTTCAATGTCGGCCATACTAAGGCTTTCCACATTACGCATAACTGGAACAGTTAACCCTCTAGGTGTACTTACCGCTATGCTGATATCGGCATAATCATGGTAAATAATTTGGTCCCCATCAATATAAGCATTCACTGAAGGCCATTCGCCTAAAGCAATTGCACATGCTTTAGCAAAGAAACTCATGAAGCCTAAATTAACCCCATGTCCTTCTTTAAATTTGTCCTTATACTGTTTTCTAATTTCCATTATTTGCGTCATATCCACTTCATTAAAAGTGGTGAGCATTGCTGTAGTATTTTTAGATTCAACCAGTCTTCTGCTGATGGTTCTACGCAATGCACTCATTTTTTCTTGACGCACATTTCTACTAAACAAAGCTCCATCAGGTGCAAAAGATTTTTTGCCTGGGTTATTCAAAGCATCTAATACATCTTGTTTCATGATTTTACCACCTGTTCCAGAAGGGGTAATAGATTTAGTATCTACTTTCTTATCTGCAATAATTGCTGAAGCAACTGGGCTTGCTTTTATATCATTTGGAACCGCAGTCACTGCAGCTTGATTTGCAGGAGCAGTTGGTGCTGATGCCGCAGCAGCAGGCGCAGCTGGAGCAGCAATTCCTTCAGGCTTAGCAGCTGTTTCATCTATTTTAGCCAATACATCCCCAATATTAAGGGTATCCCCTTCCTTACCAATTGTTGTAAGAATACCTGCTTTTTCTGCATTCACTTCGAAAGTGGCTTTTTCACTTTCTAATTCTGCAATCACTTCGTCACGCTCTACCCATTCTCCATCTTTTTTAGTCCACTTTAAAAGGGTCACTTCATTGATTGATTCTCCAACAGTTGGTACTTTTATTTCGATCATAACGATGTATTAATAAGATGTAAGGTTAATTCTAGTTAAATTATACTTTATATATTAAATGCAGTTTCAATAATTTCAGTTTGCTCTTGTGCATGCACTTTGGCATATCCTGTTGCAGTTGCTGCACTTGCATTTCTACTGATCACACCAAAATTGATGGTTTTCAAATTGGTTTGTAAGAAACCAGCGGCACCCATATTCAATGGTTCTTCTTGAACCCAGAACCAAGTTGCCTTATGGTATTTTTTATACAACAAATCTAATTGCTGGTAAGGCAATGGATAAATTTGTTCTAAACGAACAATAGCAATATCAGTTCTATTCTCTTTTTGTTGCTTATCGGCCAATTCAAAATACAATTTACCAGAACAGAACAATACTTTTTTAACCGAAGAAGCATCAGTTACAAATGAATCATCAATCAACTCTTTAAAACCACCAGCAGTAAAATCTTCTTTAGTACTATAGGTGCCTGGATTTCTTAAATTAGCCTTAGGAGAAAAATTAATCAATGGTTTTCTAAAATTCCAACTCACTTGTCTTCTAAATGCATGGAATAAATTAGCTGCGCTGGTAATATTGGTAATAACCATATTTAATTCCGCACACATTTGAAGGAATCGCTCCATTCTTGCACTACTATGTTCCGGACCTTGACCTTCATAACCATGAGGAAGTAGCATCACTAGTCCATTTTGTCTTTGCCATTTTTGTTCGCCAGCTGCAATGAATTGATCAATCATTGTTTGAGCACCATTACAGAAATCTCCAAATTGCGCCTCCCAAATAACCAATGCATTTGGATTAGCCATGGCATACCCATACTCAAAACCTAACACACCATATTCACTTAGCAATGAATTATAAATTCTAAAGGGTTGCTGACCTTCTTTGAAATGATTCAATCGATTGTATTCCTGATTGGTTTCTTCGTCTCTGATTACGGCATGTCTATGACTAAAAGTTCCTCTTTTCACGTCTTGACCGCTCATTCGAACAATATTGCCATCCGTTAAAATAGAACCATAAGCCATCAACTCTGCGGTTGCCCAATCAATCTTTCCTTCTACTTCAAAAAGCTTGATTTTATCTTGAATTAATTTTTCAATTTTCTTTAAGGGCTTAAAATCGGCTGGCCATTTCATTAAACCATTAAACAAAAGGCCGAACTGATTATCTGTAATAGCAGTTGATGGAGAATACTCAAAATCAGCGGGAATGGCTTTTTCAAATGATTTCCAAATTAATTCTGGTGGTTGGTATTTATAAGGAAGTGGATTTTGTTTTATTTCATCCAATCTTTCTTGTAAATCTGACCAAAACTTTTTCTCCATCCCTTTGGCCAACTCCTGTGCATCAGGAGTTCCATTTTCAATAAGAAATTGTGTATATATTTCCCTTGGATTCTGGTGCTTATCAATCAATGCATACAACTGCGGCTGAGTATACTTTGGATCGTCCCCTTCATTATGGCCGTGTTTTCTATAACATACCATATCAATAAAAATATCCGAGTTGAATTCTCTTCTATATCTGGTTGCAATCTCTGCACATTTAACTACCGCTTCAGCATCATCTCCATTTACATGCAATACAGGAGCTTGAACCATAGCTGCAACAGAAGTAGAATAATCGGCACTTCTTGCATCATCAAAATCTGTAGTAAATCCAATTTGGTTATTAATCACAAAGTGAATGGTTCCACCAGTATAATAACCACGAAGCTTACTCATTTGCAATACTTCATAAACAATACCTTGACCAGCTACAGATGAATCCCCATGAATTAAAATGGGTAAAATATTTTCAAAATGACTTTCTGAAATAATATCTGCTTTTGCTCTAGCAAAACCAACTACAACTGGATCAACCGCTTCTAAATGAGAAGGATTTGGCATCAATTTTAAATGAATGGTCTTATCATCCATTGTTTTGACCTCGCTACCATAACCCATATGGTATTTTACATCTCCACTTCCCATGGTTTGGTCAATGGTAGCCGTTCCCTCAAATTCGCTAAAAATTTGCTCATAAGTCTTCCCCATTATATTGGCTAGCACATTTAATCTTCCCCTATGTGCCATCCCAATCACCACTTCTTGAATATCATGATTGGCTGCTGTATTAATAATTGCATCTAAAGCTGCTATCGTTGTTTCACCACCTTCTAGTGAAAACCTTTTTTGCCCAATATATTTTGTGTGCAAAAACTTTTCGAACATGACCCCTTGGTTCAATTTCTCTAAGATTCGCTGCTTTTTGTTTAATGGCAAAGGCTTTGCAAAATGTTGCTCCATTTCTGCAGTTAAAAAATCAACTCTTTTTTGGTCGCTGATATATTTAAATTCAATACCCACATGATTGGCATAGGTATTTTGCAAATGGGCCAAAATATTCTTCAATGTAGTGGCGCCTAAACCAATTAGATTGCCTGCCTGGTAAACGGTATTTAAATCGGCATCGGATAATCCAAAAAAGGACAAGTCTAAGTTTGCTCCCCTGTCTTTTCTGGTTCTGATTGGATTGGTTTTGGCAATTAAATGCCCCTTATTTCTATAGCCTAGAATAAGCCTATACACTTTAATTTCCTTCATCCAATCGGCAGAAGTGGAAGCCCCAGTTTCTACTGAAGCTTGACCGGCAGTATAATTTCCTGCGACAGCAAAGTCAAAACCCTCAAAAAACTTCCTCAAATCGGGGTCAACGCTTTCAGGTTTGTTTAAAAAGTCTTGATAAAGACCCTCTATGAACGCCGGATGTGAATTGGTGATGTACGAAAAATCCTTCATTTGGCTTATTTATGCAGCTTTTCAATCTAAATTGTTCGCAAATATCGGTCATTGAAGGCAGAAAATAAACCAAAAAATAAGCTAAAAGCCACTATTTTATACACAGCAGTCGTTTTAGTCAAAATCAGTATTTTTCGAGTTTTTTACAATTTAAATTTGAAATTTGTTAGAAAGCCCCTACCTTTGCCGTCCTGAAAAAAATAGAAAATGGCAAATCACTCAGCTACAAAGAAAGACGTCAGACAAGCCGCTAAGCGCCGTGACCGTAACCGTTACTATGGTAAAACTACCCGTAACGCTATCCGTGACTTAAAAACAAGCGCAGAAAAGAGAGGATATGAAGAAAAACTTCCTGATGTTATTTCAATGATCGATAAGTTGGCAAAACGTGGAATTATCCATAAGAACAAAGCAGCCAACCTGAAGAGCAAATTAGTGAAGAAAGCTGCTGCATTAGCATAATTGCTTACTTACTGTAAATAGTTAAAGCCAATCTTAGGATTGGCTTTTTTTATTTTACTACTTGCAAATCATTAAATCTTAACGGGGAGTACCACAACAAAACTGTTCAAGTTTGCATCAATGGCTTTATAGGTTAAGTTACCCTTGTGAATAATGATGATTCGATTGATGATGGCCAAACCCAGACCAAACCCTTTTTTCTTTCCTACATTACTTCCTCTAAAAAATGGAATCATCATTTTTTCGGCTTCATCTACACTTAACTGATCTCCTTTATTTTGAAACTTAATTCTGACCGTTTTATTATCGGTAATTAATCGAATATTTACCGATTGGTCCTCAGAATACAAATAGGCATTCTTCATCAGATTCATAAATGCTGCACGCAACAAAGATTCATTTCCTTTTACCATTAATTGTTCGTCATCTGAAGGTAGCGTATCGAACGAAAAACTGGTCTTAGCTTCCGGAAAACTTTTATTGAAATAAGCAACTGAGTCAAATAACAATTCATCTATACGCAAATAGGGCCATTCGTCCATGAATTCCATTTGCTCATTTTGAGAAATCAATAACAATGAATTGGTCAACTCTATTAGGTTTTGTTGATCTTCTTTTAAGGACATTAAAACCCTCCGATATCCTTCTGCATCATAATTACTATTTAATGCCGCTTCTGTTTGAGATAACATTACCGCAAGAGGTGTTCTTAATTCGTGTGAAGTATGATGAACATAACTCTTCCTGAACTCAAAAGCAGTTTTGATTCGCTCAAGCATGGCGTTAAAGTTTTGAGCAATGGTATTTATTTCATCTTTATTAGGCTTAACAAAAATTCTTTCAGACAAATTAAGCTCATTGGTTCTTTGCATTTGATTGCTCAATTCTACAATGGGTTTTATGGCTTGACGCACAAATAGAAAAGATATAACAGCTGTCAACAACAGAGATCCGCCGAACACTCCTGCAAGAATAAGTTTCATGGTGTTCAACTTCCTATAACCCACTCTATCATATGCTGCAGATATCAAGATTTTCTTTTGCACTCCCTTGTACATGACTACAATCTGGTACTTATTTTGATTGGTAAATTTTAGGATACCTTTCTTTTTGAGTGCTTGAATATTAAAACTGGGTAAAGCCAATGGGCTATTTTTCCCAATGATCATTTCTAATTTACCGATTGAGTCTAGTATATATAGCCTTTCATTAATCAACTCTATTCTGTGTAAAGCAAATACTTGTTCTTCAGTTACATTTGAAGATTTTGCCCTTAGATTGGTATAGATATCGAATAAATCATCCCCTTCTGATTGTACACGACTATAATAATCTTCTTCTCGATAAGTTGAATACAAAAAATAAATACTTGTGCAAGCAATCAATAATATGGAAGCAACAAAGCTTGTAAACAGCAGTGCAAACCGAAGTTTAAAATTCATGTACTTACTTTATAAAGTATCCAAAACCAGGCTTGGTATGAATAAGTTTGGTATTAAAAGGCTTATCAATTTTATTTCTCAAAAAACTGATATATACTTCAATGGTATTGGTTCCAGTATCAAAACTTAAGTCCCAAACTTTTTCTAATATTTCCTGCTTTGAGATGACTCTCTCTGGTGTTCGAACCAACAAAGTCAAAAGGGTAAATTCTTTTGAAGTAAGATTAATAGAGACACCACTACGAACAACAGACTTTAGCTTAAAGTCAATTTCTAAGTCAGCATAAACCAACTTTTCATGATTCTCTGCGGAATCTGTTCTTTTAAATAAAACTTTGAGACGGGCAAATAGTTCATCAAAATGAAAAGGTTTCACTAAATAATCATCTGCCCCCATATTAAATGCAGCAACTTTATCATGTATTTCCCCCACTGCAGTTAACATTACAATGGGGATATTGGCACTCCTTTTTCTAAAATCGCTACAGAGGGCCATTCCGGTTTTCCCGGGTAGGTTAATATCCAATAAAGCCATAGAATAGTCGTTCTCCATAAACATTTTATCTGCCTCAAGTCCATTTTCGGCAACATCTACATCATAACCAACTCTAGTTAACTCCTCTTGTATTGCCTTAGCTAGTTTGGCTTCATCTTCCGCCAATAATATTTTATATCGCTTATCCATTAATCAATTTTTTTAACATTTCCTGCACCCACTATTTTTTGACTTACTTCTGCATTACCCTTGTAAAATACATCACCAGAACCCATGATTTTGATATTAAGGGAAACATCGGCATAAACTTTCACATTCCCATTTCCAGCAATTTTAATAGAAGCATTTTCCGATTTAAGCAACTCAGCATTACAATCTCCTGTGCCAGCAATATCAAAACTGGCGCTTTTAGTTTCGCCCTGCAAATTAACATTACCTGAACCTTTAATATCCACCTCTATTTTAGGCGTGTTCACAGACAAATCTACATCCCCCTGTCCTGCTATATCAATTTTTAATTCATTTCCTCCAGTAAACTTACCATTCCCTTTTACATTTCCTGAACCCGCTAAATGAACACCAGTTAAACGAGGAGTAGTGATAGTAATTTTTATTCCATGGTCCGATTTTAAATTGAATTTTGACTTGGTTTTGAAAACCAATTCATCGTTGCTTTCAGATACGAGAACATATTTCTGCAAGTTTTCATCGGTTTCTATTGAAACGGATGTAACCGAACCTGGTACCAAAACAATATCAAAATTCCCTTTTAAAACAATTTTCTCTGCTTTTGTCACTTTCCTATTCTCTGTTATAATATTTCCATCCCCATGAATGGTTTTACCCATCCAATTGCAAGAAATTAGCAGGATGGATAGAAAAATAGAACCCAAAATGTTGCTTTTCATATTAAATAAATTATGGTACTTGAAAGGTAGCAAAAAAGCGCATAAATACGTGAACAAGTAAAATTGAATTAACTTTGGCGCATGACAGAAAAAATACTGATTCTCGATTTTGGTAGTCAATATACCCAGTTAATTGCCCGTGCGGTGCGTGAGGCGAATATTTATTGCGAAATCATCCCTTTTCATAAGGAATTTAAAATAGACGGAACTTTAAAAGGAATCATTCTAAGCGGGTCTCCTTTCAGTGTTAATGAAGAAAATGCGCCAACGGTAGATATTGCCTCTTTTATCAAAAAATTACCCGTATTAGGAGTATGCTATGGCGCTCAATTAACTGCCAAAGTATTTGGGGGTAAAGTAGACAAGTCAAATAAAAGAGAATACGGTAGAGCTCAGTTAGATATTCATCAGCAAGACCAATTGTTCAATGGAATAAGTCTAAAATCGCAGGTTTGGATGAGTCATAGCGATTCAATTAAACATTTGCCGGAAGGATTTTCCATATTAGCTACCACAGAAAGCATTCCAGTAGCAGCTTTTAAAAAAGATGGCACCGATACCCATCCCCTATATGGTTTTCAATTTCATCCAGAAGTTTACCATTCTACTGAAGGTAAAAAAATGATTAAAAATTTTCTGGTTGATATTTGCGGATGTACCCAAAACTGGACCCCTGCTTCATTTGTAGAAGAAACCGTAGCCAAATTAAAAGAAGAAATTGGCGACAAACAAGTGATCATGGCTTTGAGTGGCGGTGTAGACAGTACTGTAGCAGCAACTTTAATTGCAAAAGCCATTGGACCAAGATTACATGGAATTTTTGTAGACAATGGAGTATTAAGAAAAGACGAATTTGAACAAGTATTAGAAACTTATAATGCCATCGGATTAAATGTAAAAGGTGTTGATGCTAAAGAACTTTTTTATGCTGCACTAAAAGACCAAACAGATCCTGAAGCAAAGCGAAAAGCGATAGGCAAATTATTCATTGATGTATTTCAAGCTGAATCACTTCAATTACAAAATATTTCTTTCTTAGGACAAGGAACCATTTACCCAGATGTGATTGAAAGCGTAAGCGTTCATGGGCCTTCTCAAACTATTAAGAGTCACCACAACGTTGGAGGATTACCAGATACCATGCACCTTTCTTTGGTTGAGCCATTAAGGTATTTGTTCAAGGATGAGGTAAGAAAAGTTGGTTTAGAGCTTGGTATCCCGGCGGATATGATCAACCGACATCCTTTTCCAGGACCAGGATTGGCCATACGTATTTTAGGAGAAGTAAATGCTGAGAGAGTAGACTTATTGCAAAGAGCTGACGCCATTTTTATCAATGGTTTAAAGAAAGCTGGATTGTATACACAGGTATGGCAAGCTGGTACCATTCTATTGCCCGTTAAAAGTGTAGGGGTAATGGGGGATGAAAGAACCTATGAATTCACGGTTGCCTTAAGAGCAGTAACATCTGTAGATGGCATGACCGCAGACTGGGCACATTTGCCCTACGAATTCCTTGCCGATATTTCTAATGAAATCATCAATAATGTTAGGGGAATAAACAGAGTGGTTTATGATATTAGCAGCAAACCACCAGCAACCATTGAGTGGGAATAATTAAATAAAAGGGTATGCGATTAAAAGGTTTTATACTATGCATAATAATGGGGTTATTAGGCAATTGCTTGATAGCACAGCCAACCAGTCCTTTAAAAATTGCTGTATTTGCGCCTGTTTATTTGGATACTGTTTTTAGTGGAAACAACTATTTACTTGGCAATAATAATATACCCCGCAACATATTGCCTGGATTAGATTTCTACAATGGCATTCAATTGGCCATTGACTCTTTGAATGCGGAAGGGCAATCATTGTCTGTACTCTTTTATGATAGCAAAAGCAATACGCAATCAATAAAGGAAATACTTGCATCTGAATCTTTACAAGATGTATCAATGATTATTGCTTCCTTTAATCATAGGAATGATATAAAGCCCCTAGCTGATTTTGCATTAAACAAGCAGATTCCATTAATTTCTATGACCTATCCCAATGATGGTGGAGTAAAATCCAATCCATACTTTGCTTTGGTGAATCCTACACTAACAACGCATGTAGAAGGCATTTATAAATTCTTACAAAAGAATTATCCAACAGAACCCATCCTTTATGTAAAAAGAACTGGTGCACTAGAAGATATGATTGAAGGTTTGTTTCAAGACCTCAATAAAAAAACACCTGCATTGCCTTTGAAAATAAGAACAGTAAGTGCAACGGATAGTACTAATATAGCTAGTTTCAATGCAATCCTAGATAGCACCAAAACCAATATCATTTTCTGCGGAAGTTTAAATGAAAACTTTGGTATCAACTTAGTTAAATCAACCGCAACCAATAAGAATTATAAAGCAGTGCTGATAGGAATGCCAACATGGGATGCTATCAAAGATTTAGGGAAAGGAACCGAGATTATTTATTCAACGCCTTATAAATACAATAGAACAGATAAGTTAGCGCAATACATTAATACAAGCTATAGGAATAAAGTTTCTGGCAGACCCTCTGATATGGTATTTAAAGGATTTGAAGCAATGTATCATTTTGGAAAATTGTTGATTAAACACCAAAACAATATAGTGACCCAATTATCTGATAATAGTTTTACGCTCTTTAATGAATTTGATTTTGTTCCTGTTAAATCTAAAAGTGAAAACATACCTGCTTATTTAGAAAACAAAAGAATCTATTATGTCAAAAAGATAGATGGAGTAATTAAGTCTATTCAGTAAACTGTTTAGGGTGAAGATTGTTAGATTTATATGGCAGGAAATAAAGGAAACAAATCGTATTTACCCCAAAAGTACTGCGTTACTTGTGGCAAACCATTTACATGGAGAAAAAAATGGGAAAAAAATTGGACTGAAGTAAAATATTGCAGTGACCGATGCAGAAATTCAAATAAAGGAAATGCAAGCCAACAAGGGAAATAATCCAATACATCAATGGCTTAATCAACATCAACTTACTCCTTTTCAATTCCAGGAACAAGCATGGAATGCTATTCTAAACAGTCAAAGTGGACTAATTAATGCCCCTACAGGTTGCGGTAAAACTTACTCCGTTTTTTTAGGTGCGCTCATGCAGTTTATTCAAAACAATCCAACAAATTGGAATACGCAAAAAAACAATGGGCTGCAATTACTATGGATCACCCCGTTACGAGCATTAGCCAAAGATATTGGCAGAGCAATGGAAGAAGTGATTGAACAATTAGGGATGCCATGGAAAGTGGCTATTAGAAATGGAGACACTTCTACTAGTGAGCGGGCCAAGCAAAAAAAGCAAATGCCTGAAGTGCTCATTATTACCCCAGAAAGTTTACACTTACTCCTTACTCAAAAAAATTATCCAAATTATTTTACAAGCTTAAGAATAGTAGCAGTTGATGAATGGCATGAATTGTTGGGCAGCAAAAGAGGAATACAAACTGAGCTAGCTATCAGTAGAATAGTGCATTGCAGTCATCAAATACAAGTTTGGGGTATTAGTGCAACCATTGGAAATTTACTTGAAGCAAAAAATGTTTTATTGGCTCCACTAAAACAAGAAGGATTAATCATAAAGGCGGAAATAGATAAACCAATTGAAGTGCATACCATTATTCCTGATGAAATAGCTGAATACCCTTGGGCAGGTCACTTAGGAATTAAATTGGCGCACACGCTTATTCCAATCATTGCAGCAAGTAAAACCACCTTAATATTTATTAATACAAGGGGAATGAGCGAAACCTGGTATCAAACCTTGCTCACTGTTGCACCCGAATTAGCAGGGGCTATTGCATTACACCATGGTAGCATAGAACAAGAACTAAGGCTTTGGGTAGAAGATGCTTTGCACACCGAAAAATTAAAGGCAGTTGTTTGTACTGCAAGTTTAGATTTAGGGGTCGATTTTAGACCAGTAGACACGGTTATACAAGTTGGATCACCGAAGGGAATTGCCCGATTTCTTCAAAGAGCCGGAAGAAGTGGACATCAACCTGGGGAGATTAGTAAAATCTATTTTCTACCTACGCATAGTTTAGAACTAGTAGAAGCAGCAGCATTAAAAACAGCACTGATAGAAGGCAATGTAGAAAGCAAAAATCCTTTATTACTTTGTTTTGATGTACTACTGCAATACCTATGTACATTGGCTACTGGAGAAGGGTTTATTGCTAAAAAAATCTATGAAGAAGTGAAATCAACTCATTGCTTCGCAGATATGCAAGAACAAGAATGGCAAGAACTATTGCAGCATATCACTACAGGAGGCAATGCCTTGCAAGCATATGATGATTATAAAAAAGTAGAAATTATTGATGGCATTTTCAAGATAACCAATAGAAGAATTGCCATGCGCCATCGAATGCATATTGGCACTATTGTAAGTGATGCCATGCTCAAAGTGAAATTTTTAAGCGGGGGATATATTGGCGTTATAGAAGAATATTTTATCAGCAGATTAAGTCCAGGGGATGTGTTTACACTAGCAGGTAGAAATGTAGAATTAGTCATGATAAAAGAAATGACTGTTCTGGTAAAAAAATCAACCGCTAAAAAATCTTTGATCCCAGCATGGATGGGTGGAAGAATGAGTTTGACTGCTAATTTAGGTGCTGTATTAAGAAGAACTTTTTCAGCGGCACTTACACCAACTGCAGGTATAGAACTTAAAAGTTTAGAACAACTTTTTTTACTTCAAAAACAATTATCGCATATTCCCCAACACCATGAGTTATTGATAGAACAAATTGAAGATAAAGGAGGATTTCATTTGCTGGTATACCCATTCGAGGGAAGGCAAGTTCATGAAGCATTAAGCGCTATTTTGGCTTATCGTATAGCGCAAATACAGCCAATGAGTTTTTCAATTTCGATGAATGACTATGGATTTGAATTATTAAGTGATGCACCCATTCCTGTAGACGATAGCAATGTTAGAGAATTATTTAGCTCCAATCATTTATTACAACATATACAGCAGAGCATCAATAATACAGAAATGGCCAAAAGAAAATTCAGGGATATTGCTGTTATTGGAGGCCTTATTTTCCAAGGCATGCCAGGGGAAAA
>CALRUG020000090.1:0-13528 GCA_943371295.1 Synechococcus sp. UW140
GCGTTGTCACCAGCTTGACCTTCGTCCAATAATTTCTTGAACATTTCAACACCAGTTACAGTAGAAGATAATGGAGATTCCATTAAACCTACGATTTCAACAGCTTCACCTACTTTGATGATACCACGCTCAATACGACCAGTAGCAACTGTACCACGACCAGTAATTGAGAAAACGTCTTCTACAGACATCAAGAAAGGCATATCAATTGGGCGAGGAGGCAATGGAATATAAGTATCAACCGCTTCCATTAACTCGTCAATTTTACCAACCCACTTTGGATCTTCTGCTAGCGCACCAGTTGCAGAACCTTGGATGATTGGGGTATTATCTCCGTCAAATCCATAAGAAGTTAATAACTCACGGATTTCCATTTCTACTAATTCAAGTAATTCAGGATCATCAACTAGGTCAACCTTGTTCATGAAAACTACAATACGAGGTACACCTACCTGACGAGCCAACAAGATATGCTCTTTGGTTTGAGGCATAGGACCATCTGTAGCAGCCACAACTAAAATAGCACCGTCCATTTGAGCAGCACCAGTAATCATGTTCTTCACATAGTCAGCGTGACCAGGACAGTCAACGTGTGCATAGTGACGATTTTCAGTCTGATACTCAACGTGAGCAGTATTGATGGTAATACCACGCTCTCTTTCTTCAGGAGCACCGTCAATTTCATCATATTTCTTTGCAACGTTACCCATACCTTTTTTAGACAAGGTAATAGTAATAGCTGCAGTTAAAGTAGTTTTACCATGGTCAACGTGACCAATGGTACCTACGTTTACGTGAGGTTTTTCCCTCTTAAAGGTCTCTTTTGCCATTTGTATCGGTTTTTAGTTGTGTTTTTAAAAATTTATGTTTTTGCCTTTCCCTAAAGACAATATTGTTATCACCTTTCTCACTTATCCCGTTGTTACCTGACTTATCCAGTTGAACGGGATATCACCAGGGAATTAATTTTGAGCCATTCTGAGTGCAGAGCCGTTAGTGAGAATCGAACTCACGACCTCTTCCCTACCAAGGAAGTGCTCTACCACTGAGCTACAACGGCAGACTCAAAAAAAATGGAGCGGAAGACGAGGGTCGAACTCGCGACCTATAGCTTGGAAGGCTATCGCTCTACCAATTGAGCTACTTCCGCTTAACCATAAAAAAAGAACTACAATCTTTCGATTGTTTGTGGGCAGAGTAGGGTTCGAACCTACGTACACGTGAGTGAACAGATTTACAGTCTGTCGCCTTTAACCACTCGGCCATCTGCCCGTATTAAACAATTTGCCGAATTCAGCCAAGCTGAATCCTCATCAAATTAGAGCCGAAGATGGGACTCGAACCCGCGACCTGCTGATTACAAATCAGCTGCTCTACCAACTGAGCTACTTCGGCAAACAAAGAACTTCCCTATTTTTTGGGATGGCAAAGGTAATGGAATTCTTTATTTGGCAAAATTTTGAAATGATTTTTTTCAATGAAATTGAAGAGAATTTATCAACAATAAAAAAAAACGCCCAAAATGCAGCGTTTTAAAGGGTTTCAAATAAAAAAGGCTCCCACTGGGAGCCTTTGATTAGGCGGCTAATTTTTCTTTTTTTCGTTTAATTTGATTAATCAGTGCTTCCAATGCACTTTCAAAAGACTCTTCAAAAGACTTAGAAGAAGCTTTTGTAAAGAATTCATGCTTGGGAACATGCACTTTAATTTCTGCAACTTTGTCTTTGATGTTGTGAACCACATTATCCAGTTTCAAGAAAACATCCACTTTAAGAATCTTGTCGTGAAACGTAGGCAACTTGGCCAATTTTCTGTTTACGAACTCAACTAGTTTTTCATCTGCATCAAAGTGGACTGTTTGAATGTTAACGTTCATGGTGTTAAACATTTAATCGGTGAAACAATTAATTAAAAAGAACTACCTGTTAAAGGAATTTCAACTACTTCAACAAGACCATTAAGTTAATAAGATTTGAGAGAAAAAACAATTATTAGCCACTTTTTTTAAGACTATTTAACAGTCTAAGCTTTGGGATGCGCTTTTTTATACACTGCTTTCAATTGTTCAATAGAATTATGCGTGTAAACCTGTGTGGCAGCTAAACTACTATGCC
The DNA here is from genome assembly GCA_943371295.1 of Synechococcus sp. UW140. Classification (GTDB taxonomy): domain Bacteria; phylum Bacteroidota; class Bacteroidia; order Chitinophagales; family Chitinophagaceae; genus Sediminibacterium. The sequence continues at coordinate 2,115 of CALRUG020000090.1, forward strand.
CCAACAACTCTTTTACCGCATTGATATCAGCCCCATTATTCATTAAATGGGTAGCAAAACTATGTCGCAACACATGTGGGCTTTTCTTTTCAATGGTGGTGATTTCTTTTAAACGGGCATTCACAAAGCCATAAACAGTTCTAGGTTGTAAAGGCAACCCTTTTTCTGATACAAAGAACTGAGGAACAGCCGCCCATTCGGCCGAACGATCATTCATATAAGCAACCAATTGTTCCATCAAGGGTGGAGCAATGGGCAGAATGCGTTCTTTATTTCCCTTACCCAACACTTTCAATTGACCATTAGCGGGATCAATTTGAGACTGTTTCAAATGAATCAATTCACTCAAACGCATACCAGTACTGTAAAAGAGTAAAAGCACCAAACGTTCTGTCTTACCCTTCCAATCATCCGAAAAAGGTAAATATGCGAACATTTGTTCCATGTCTTTTTTTTCTACATAAACAGGCAAACGCTTACTGGTTCTTGGCGAAACAATTGACCCCATTGGGCTTTGCTTGATTGACTCTGTTTTTAAACAGTATTTAAAAAATGATTTAAGCGCAGAAATCTTTCTATTAATGGTTCTGGAACTGATTTTATCTTCTTTTTGTTCAGCCAACCAAGAGCGTATAAAAGTTGCAGTAATTGTACCCAAGGCTGGACCATCAAATTGACTAATCAAGAACTGACCAAATTGTTCTAAATCATTTTGATAGGCTATAATAGTATGCTCAGAATACCTACGCTCAAACCTCAAATGGTTCAAAAATTCTTGTATAAGTGGATATTGGTGTAGGGGCATAAAAAAAGTAGTCAAGAATCTAACGAATCTAGACTACTTAATCGTATGATGAATGGGAAAAAATTATCCCTCAATCTTTCCGCTGGCGATCTGCTGCTTGTAGATAGCTTTCAACACTTGACCACGACGTACAACAGACGGTTTGGTAAATGCTTGACGCTCTCTCAACTGTAACAAAGTCTTACTTTTCTCGAATTTCTTCTTGTACTTTTTAAGTGCCTTGTCGATGTTTTCGCAGTCTTTAGAATCGATAATTAACATAGCTTATATACCTCCTCAGGTTATTTTTAGGCGGCGAAGATAAGCAGCCTAAATTAATTGACAAAATAATTATGTGTTTTTTAGAGCAATAGTTCTTTGAACATATTTACCCAATATATCAAACTCTATATTCACTTTATCCCCTACTTGAAGCTGATGTATACCCGTATTAGAATAGGTATAGGGGATTATAGCCACCGTAAACGCAAACTCGCTCACATTAAAACAAGTTAAACTAGTCCCGTTTACAGCCACAGAACCCTTTTCGATGACCAATGCCGCAAAAGCTGGATCAAACTCGAATCGGTATTCCCAACTACCCGCTAAAGTTTCGGCTGCAATACAAGTAGCAGTACAATCTACATGCCCTTGTACAATATGACCATCTAAACGGCCATTCATTTGCATACATCTTTCTAGATTGATTTTTTTACTAATTACCCATTCAGACAAGTTGGTCTTACGAATAGTTTCTTCAATGGCAGTAACCTGGTATTGATTGCCATTGATTTGTTCAACTGTTAAACAAACCCCATCATGTGCCAAGCTCTGGTCTACTTTTAATTCAGGAGCCATTGCTGCACTAATCGTGTAGGTAATATTGGAGCCATTTTGTGCAATGGACTCTACTACACCCAATTGTTCTATAATTCCAGTAAACATATCATTACTTAAATAAGCGATTACTAAATCTGTTTTCCTTTTAAAGCCCCACTCACCGCTTGGTCCATGGCCCTCTCTGCAAAAGGCCTGCTGATTTCATTGAGCTCTTCTATTTTAGTTTGAATCAGGTTTTTATCGTTCATCGTTAAAGCCATCTGCAAATTCTGCATAGCAGCAGCTGTCGCAATCATTTCTTCTTTGGTCAATAACAAAGCATTTTTTGCAATAAACTTTTCAGTAACGGATAGTATTTGCTCAGCTTCAGTTCTTGCTTCAACCAATGCACGAGTAACCATGTCATCTTTAGCATGGGTAATACTATCCATCAGCATTTGCTCTACTTCCGCATCTGTTAAACCGTACTGAGGCTTCACTTCAATGGTTTGCTCTACCCCACTTCTCAATTCTTTTGCAGTGACCGATAAAATACCATCAGCATTAATTAAGAAGCTTACTTCTACTTTAGGCATACCAGCAGGCATACCAGGAATGCCTTTAAAATTGAACTCAGCTAATTTTCGATTGTGTTGAACCAGGTCTCTCTCTCCTTGAAAAACCGAAATACGCATTGATCCTTGGCCATCCACTTGCGTAGTATATTGTCGGGCAGCTCTATTGGGTATTTTAGCATTTCTTGGAATCAACACATCCATCAATCCACCCATGGTTTCAATACCTAAACTGAGTGGGGTAATATCTAATAATAAAAAGTCTTTATTATTTCCTGCTAAAATATCTGCTTGAACCGCAGCCCCAATGGCTACGACTTCATCCGGATTTACTGAATCATTTACAGGCCTATTAAAATAGGCACTCACTTTTTCTTTTACTAAAGGAACACGGGTACTTCCTCCAACCATAATGACTGAATCAATTTCAGCAACCTGCAAACCCGCATCAGCTAAGGCTTTGCGGCAACATTCAATGGTTTTAGTTACCAACGGAAGCAAACATAGTTCTAATTCAGCTTTAGTTATAGAAACACTGTACCCACTCCAATCTGCTTTAAAATCATTCTGCGAACTCAAAGTTTTCTTGGCTTCTTCTGCCAATAAACGCAGCGATTGTAAAACTGCTTTATCATTTTGAACAGCATTAAAAGGAACTCCAATTTGATTCAACCAAAACTCCATAATGGCTCTATCAAAATCGTCTCCACCTAAGTAGGTATCGCCATTGGTACTGAGGACTTCAAAAATTCCATTGGTGATTTTTAAAATAGACACATCAAAAGTGCCCCCACCTAAATCATATACTGCAATCGTTTTTTCTTCTTCTTTATTCAACCCTAAACCATAAGCCAAACTAGCTGCAGTAGGCTCGTTTACTATGCGAAGCACATCTAAGCCTGCTAACTTACCCGCATCTCTGGTGGCTTGTCTTTGTGCATCATTAAAATAAGCAGGAACAGTAATCACCGCTTTAGTAACAGGCGTTTTAAGAATATGTTCCGCTCTTGATTTTAACTCTTTTAAAATAAAAGAACTGAGTTCAATGGGAGAATAAAAACGATCCCCAATCTGCACTTTCACCAAACTATCGGTATCATCGTCAATTACTTTATAAGTAAAGAATCCAGCGTTTTCTTTTACGTCTTTGTAGCTTTTGCCCATCAATCTTTTGGCACTAAAAATGGTATTGGATGGATCAGACTCTAAAAATAATTTAGCCTGCTCCCCTACTTCTGCATTTCCGAACGCATCAAAATGCACTACGCTAGGAACCAAACTACTACTATTGAATTCTCTCAATGCTACAGGTTGCTTATTTTCTGGGTGGATGATAGCCACTAAGCTATTGGTTGTACCTAAATCAATCCCCACAATTACTTCCGCTTGTTGCAAACTACCTGTTGCTATATTAATGCCAATCTTAGCCATAACAATACTTTCAAATTAAATGCAAAAGTACTACAAATGGGCAGCGCAGTTGTTGCGATTTGCGAAATCAATTAATGAGAAGGATCTTGAACAACAGTGGTTGAACTGGCAAAATCATGTAAGGGGCCGCCTAAGAAAGGTCCAAAAAATAAGTCTACGATGGAAAGTCTTAACATACTTCTCAATAAAATCATATACCATGCTGCCCGCTGCCCGTTTTTTGCAACAACCCTAGAATGCGTAAACCATTTACCGGGTGTTTTGGCGAAAAATAATTCAAAAATACTATAGTATCCAAACATGGTCGGGAAAAAGAACCATCCAAAATGCAGGGGCGTATACCGCCAATAAACAACATAAAAATTATACCACCTGAATAATAGCATAGCTAAAATGGTCAACAATATCGTATCAATAAAAAAATTCAATGAACGTGTGCCGTCGCCAACTTTTAACATAAGTGCCTATTTACAAAGCAAAATTAAGGCAATGATTCCATGCGGCTAACTTTTGTACATTTGCCACTCAAATTTGAATGCAATGAATTTAGTTGAGGAATTACGTTGGAGGGGAATGCTCCAAGATATCATGCCTGGAACAGAAGAGTTATTGAGCAAAGAAATGGTGTCTGGCTATATTGGTTTTGACCCAACATCAGACAGTTTGCATATAGGAAGTTTAGTTCCCATTTTATTATTGGTTCATTTGCAAAAAGCAGGACATAAACCTTACGCATTGGTAGGCGGAGCAACGGGAATGATTGGAGACCCAAGTTTCAAAAGTGAAGAGCGGAATTTATTGAGTGAAGAAACTTTGCAACACAATTTAGCGGGTATCAAAAAGCAACTTAGCAAGTTTTTAGACTTTACGGGTGATGCCTCCAATAAAGCGGAGATGGTGAACAACTATGATTGGTTTAAAGATTTTAGTTTTTTACACTTTATCAGGGATGTAGGCAAGCATATTACGGTGAACTACATGATGAGTAAAGACAGTGTTCGTAAGCGGCTAGATGGCAATACAGGCATGAGTTTTACAGAGTTTACCTACCAATTGATTCAAGGATATGACTTCTACTGGTTGTACCAAAACAAAAATTGCAAATTGCAAATGGGTGGTAGTGACCAATGGGGCAATATTGTTACGGGCACAGAAATCATCAGAAGAAAAGCAGGCGGGGAAGCATTTGCTTTTACTTGTCCATTGCTAACTAAAGCAGATGGTGGAAAATTCGGAAAAACAGAAAGAGGAAATGTATGGTTGGATCCAGAAAAAACATCTCCTTATCAGTTTTATCAATTTTGGTTAAACGCCAGTGATGAAGACGCCACTAAGTGGATTAAAATCTTTACCCTACTGCCTAAGGAAGAAATTGATCAATTAATTGCAGAGCATGCAAATGCCCCACATGCAAGGGCTTTACAGAAAAAACTAGCAGAAGAAATTACTTGTTTTGTACACAGCAAGGAAGACTACGAATTTGCAGTAAAAGCATCAGAAATTTTATTCGGAAATGCTTCAACTGAATTATTGAATTCATTGAATGAAAAACAATTGCTCCAGGTAATGGAAGGAGTGCCCACCGCAGAAATAGAACGCAACAAAATTGAAGAAGGGTACGACCTCATTAGTTTATTAGCAGATGCAGCAATTACGCCTAGTAAAGGAGAAGCGAAAAAACTATTAGCAGCAGGAGGTGTAGCGATTAATAAAGAAAAATTAACTGCAGATAAAACTACTGTTTCTACACAAGACTTACTACAGAACAAATATGTGTTGATACAAAAGGGAAAGAAGAACTATTTTTTATTAAAAGTTATTTAATGGCTTTAAGTTCTTTCCAAATAGTTTGAGCAACAAATAAATTACCCTTTGCATTTAAATGCACTCGGTCAGATGTTAACAACCCTTTCTCTTCATTGGAAGGGTTGTTTGCTATTAGATAGTTTTGAAATTCGGTTCTTAAATCTACACAAGGCAACTCGTTTGTTTTTGCATAGTAGCGCAACCAATTGCTGTACATATTTAACTCTCCATCTTGTTCATTAGAATTGTCCTTCCGCTCCCCAATTACTGATGGCGTACAAACCACTACTTTAATATTTGCCGCTTGAAGCTTTTTTACAATCTCATTATAGAATTGACCAAATTTTACATAATCTGTTCCTGTTCCAGCTAAACGCTTATGCCATATATCGTTAATGCCTACATAAATCACCACAATATCAGGTTGTTTACTCAATACATCTTTTTCTAAACGCAAGTATAAATCGGCTACTTTATTACCCCCAATACCAGCGCCCACCAATTCAAATTCATCGGATTTATTTTCAGACTTTATGATATCTTCCATCAAACGAATATATCCTCCAGCACCTGCGCCCATCTCGGTAATTGAATCCCCAAAAAAGACCACTTTTTTCTTTTTATTCAAACTGAAACTCATTAATAAAGTAGTTGTAACAATCAGCAATAAAGGAATCCATTTTTTCATGGTAAATTATTTTGTAAAAATTAAACTGAGCGTTAACAATCTACTAATAAATATCGGTCATAACAGGCGTAGTTTGTTCGCCCATCAATTCCACAAATGTTCTTTCTTTCACTTTAAATCCATTTCCTTTCGCACAAAAATGAACGTGCAGGTTTTCTATACTCAACGGATTGCCTTCAGGAATATCTGCCAAGTTGCTGTGTTTTACATCATGACCATCTACAATAATTACTGGTCCGCTACCAATCGCTTCCATATTATTCCCTTGTGTAATCAGCATGCCCGTATCTTCCCCCAATCCAATGCCAATGCATGAGGGGTTGGCCGATACTGCTTGAGCCAATCTCGCGAATCGGCCTCTTTTTTCAAAATGAGAATCAAAAATGACATTATCCATAAAACCCAAACCAGTCGTAATTTTTACTTCCCCTTTTAAATGCGCCCTTGTGGCATTCCCTTCATAAATCATGGTACTACTCATAGCCATTGCACCCGCAGAAGTACCTGCAATTACAAAATTTTCATTGCGATATCTTTCCTGAATTATATCTAGAAAACGAGTCCCCCCAAAAATCGTGGTCAACCTTAATTGATTGCCCCCACTAAACATCACACAATTACATTGCTGAATTCTTTCAATGTATTCGGGTTTCTGCGCATCTTCTCTATTTCTGATATGAATAATATGCACATTCGTGCACCCAATTTTACCAAATGCGTCCAAATAATTTTCTCCTACTTCGTAGGGAATGGTAGAAGCCGTAGTGACTACTTCTATATTGGCGTCTGATCCCCCCGCCTCTTCTACTATTCGTCTTAGAATTCCTAATTCAAAAAAATTGAGGTTGTTTCTAAAAATGGCACCTTTCTCTAAATCTGACCCTTTATCTTCAGCGCCACCGATGGCGATTAATTTACCTTTTGGAATTTGCATGCTTTACTATTAACGTTCAACAAAAATAAGCCTTTTGATTTCCCCCCGCATATACAAAAATTCAATATATTCAATGTTCCCCAAATAATGGTATATGAAAATAGAGGAATTAAAAATATTAAGAGGGCCCAATTATTGGAGCATCCGCAGAACTAAGCTCATCCAAATGAAATTGGATTTGGAAGAAATGGAGCAAAGACCTACCAATACCATTGAAGGATTTGGCGATCGGTTGGCTGCATTATTTCCTAGTATGTATGCACATCGATGCAGTGTGGGCGAACCTGGTGGATTTTTTAAACGCGTAGCAGAAGGCACTTGGATGGGTCATGTAATTGAGCATATTGCGCTAGAGTTGCAAACATTGGCTGGTATGAATACCGGATTTGGAAGAACCCGTGGAACAGGCGAGCCCGGTAAATATTTTGTGGTAATTAGTTATTTAGAAGAAGACGCTGGTATATACGCAGCTAAAGCCGCAGTAAGAATTGCAGAAGCGTTAACTGAAGGAACCAACTACGATTTAACAGAAGACATTCAGCAATTAAGAGAAATAAGAGAAGACACTCGCTTAGGACCTTCTACAGGTTGCATTGTAGAAGAAGCAGCTAAACGAGGTATCCCACATTTAAGATTAAACAAACATAGTTTGGTTCAATTAGGCTATGGCGTAAATCAAAAAAGAATTCGTGCAACCATTGCTTCTACTACAGGAAATATTGCGGTAGATATTGCTTGTGATAAAGAAGAAACAAAAAATCTATTAGGTGCGGCAGAAATTCCAGTTCCCAGAGGAACAGTGGTTAGAACCATTGCAGGCTTAGAAGAAGCAGTAGAAAAATTTGGTTACCCATTGGTGATTAAACCGATTGATGGCAATCATGGCAAGGGCAATACCACTAATATTACTACTTGGGAGCAGGCTGAAAAAGCATTTGAAAGTGCCAAACAATATGGCCGCTCAGTAATTGTAGAAAAATTTATTACAGGATTCGATTTTAGAATTTTAGTGATCAATTACAAATTCATTTGTGCTGCACTTAGAACACCCGCTTCGGTTGTGGGAGATGGTGTGCATACGATTCAATGGCTGATTGATGAAACCAATAAAGATCCTCGAAGAGGATATGGACATGAAAAAGTATTAACACAAATTACGGTAGACGACAGCACCATGAAAATGCTGGATGAAAAAGGATATACCCTTGAAACGATTCCGCCAGTTGGAGAATTGGTGCTTTTAAAAACTACCGCCAATTTATCTACTGGAGGAACATCCACCGATGTTACAGACCAAGTACATCCAGAAAATATTGTAATGTGCGAGCGCATTGCCAAAATTATTGGTTTGGATATTTGTGGCATCGATATTATGGCACAAGATTTACAAACACCTGTTTCGTCAAACGGTGGTGCTATACTAGAAGTGAATGCAGCACCAGGATTTAGAATGCATATTGATCCTACAGAAGGATTGGGTAGAAATGTGGCAGAGCCTGTTATTGATATGTTGTTCCCAGATAGAAGCAATGGAAGAATACCCATTATTGCAATAACGGGGACCAATGGCAAAACCACTACTACCCGACTAACAGCACATATTTCTAAAACAGCAGGTAAAAAAGTAGGCTACACTACCAGTGATGGCGTGTACATACAAAATCAGTTATTGATGAAGGGGGATTGTACCGGCCCTATTTCGGCACAGTTTGTATTAAAAGATCCCACTGTAGATTTTGCCGTGTTGGAATGTGCCAGAGGAGGCATTCTAAAAAATGGATTGGCATTTGAACACTGTGATGTTGGTATTGTAACCAATGTAGCCAGTGATCATATTGGCTTAGGCGGCATCAATAGTGTTGAGCAAATGGCGCGCGTAAAAGCAGTCGTACCAGAAACGGTTTATCCGCATGGTTATGCAGTGTTGAATGCTGAAGACGATTTAGTTTATGCCATCAAGAAAGATTTGAAATGCAATATTGCACTCTTTAGTATGGATGAGCATAATCCACGTATTCAAGAGCATTGCAAAAATGGAGGCTTAGCAACCGTATTTGAAAATGGCTACATCAGTATCTTAAAAGGGACCTGGAAAATTAGGGTATGCCATGTAAAAGATATCCCCGTTACATTTGAGGGAAAAGCGGTTCACAATATTGCCAACTGTTTACCGAGTGTAATGGCTACCTATTTATTTAAGAGTATTACCATTGAAGATATTAGAACAGGACTTCAAACATTTATCTCGAGCAGTATTACCACGCCGGGCAGATTGAATTTTTTCCATTTTAAGCATTTTACTTTCTTGGCCGATTTTGCCCATAATCCCCATGGATTAAAACTACTCTGCCAATTTGTTGAACAATTAGACTACCCTTATAAAGTGGGGGTCATCAGTGGAACAGGCGACAGAAGGGATGAAGATATTCGTGAATTGGGGAGCATATCCGCCGCTTATTTTGACGAAATCATTATCCGTTGCGACAAGAACCTAAGGGGGAGAACGGCAGAAGAAATTATTGCTTTATTGCAAGAAGGGGTTAATTCAGTGAACCCAAATATCCCTCAAACCGTTATAGCAAATGAAAATTTGGCTTTGGAACATATTTATGCCAACTACAAACCAGGTGCCCTTTATACCATCATGTGTGATGTGGTAGCAGGGGCTTTAGATAAGATTAAAGAATTGAAAGACAGGGAGTCTGCAAGCTAATAGCAGTTGGGATTTTGAAAGAAATTGAGAAATTTCGAATTAAAAAATTTGGAACAATTGACTCCTAGTCCTATTTTTGCAGCCCATTCCAAAAGAATGGGTCGGATTGCCTGATAGTATAAGGGTAGTACAACTGATTTTGGTTCAGTATGTCTTGGTTCGAATCCAGGTCGGGCAACAAACGCCACTCGCTTCGCGAGTGGCTGTTTTGTTTTAGGAACGTGGCGAATCCATTCGACTAAGTGACTAAACAAAACAGCCTAGTTGCCGAAGGCAACGAGAGGCGTTTGGGTAATGCAAAGCGGGGTTGGATCAGCGAAGCTAATCCAGGGCATAGCCTAAGGCAATCCCTAATTTACATACACTTCATCCACAAATACCCAACCCTTATCACCCTTTCCAGGATGCCAACTAGGAAGCTTGCCCACTGGCACAGCAATCACCTTCAAGTATTTTAAATTATTAGGAGCAAAATTAACTTCATACCCTTTTAAATATCCCTTTGATACCGCTGTTGGTTGTGGCGGCGTTAAGCGACCTAATAATTTTAACTGACTCAACTCATTACCACCCCAAACTTCAAATGATTGAGGAGGCATAATATAACTTCCAATATCAACCAAAGTACTCAAAGTAACACTGCTGATAGATACGGGTTGATTAAAAATCAGCAAAGACTCCATTTTGTTCAACTTATATCCCAACCATTTGGGGCTTTTGAAATTATTGACTTCGCCCTTAGCCAAATCAATTAAAGTGTTTGCACCATCACCCCTATAATTATCATCTGCGCGCAAAATATTCACTGCAGAATCGGGCTTATACTTAGAACTGAAAAAATAGGTTTCGATTGTATTGCTGCTTATCCAACCTTTCTTAAAAGCTTTTGCCTTAACCGTAGTGTTGCCTGACAATATGATATCTCCTGAATATTCCTTTGAATGGATACTATCGGGCTCAGAGCCATCCAATGTGTATCGAATAGAAGCCCCATTAATATAATGTTTTAGTTTCAGCTTGATTGGAGTAGTAATCACTTGCTCCTCGTTTAACAAAATGGGTGGTGTTAACTTTATAATGGAAGTATCGTCAGTAAAACCCTTTTCAATCAGAACCGTTTTCATGCTTTTTTGCAAATCAGCCATATCATTGGCCGAAATATGGGTATTCCAAATAAACAAATGAGCCAAATTTTTCAAAGAAGCTAACGCAATTAAATCCTTCTTTTCAACTTTAGTACCAGAAAGTGATAACTGTTGTAATGATGTTAGCTTACTTAATTTGTCTAAATTTTTGCCTGTAATCTGTGTAAATGATAGATTCAGCTTTTGTAGATTGGCGAATTGAGCAATGATATTCAGTGCGTCATCCTTAAGTGGCATTTTATTTAAATTCAAACTCACTACTTGTTTTTTAATCTCAAGCAACTCATTTAATTGATCTAAAGAAAAAACACTTGGGCTAAAAAAATCAACTTGTAAAGCAGGTGAAGTTTTTGACAATGGAGTAATTACCCTATAGTCAGTATTTAATTTTTTTAGTACCGATGTAGAAGCGGGTTCAAAATCGAATTCATCAATAGCTGATTTAGAAAACTTTTCTTGCCCAATAATCCTTAGTTCATCATTAGTAGCTAGGTCGGTTAGTTTGGTTTTAAAATTGGC
>CALRUG020000091.1:0-13413 GCA_943371295.1 Synechococcus sp. UW140
CTATAACTCTATAGCGAGTGGAAATATCGTTGTTATTAAACTGAAATTTAAATGTTCCCAACTCTTTGTCCAATTGTATGGAAGGATTCCAATACAAGGTTTTTCGAATATCTTTATTGGGCTTTTTTCGGTCATCATCATACTTTATACTGCTTTCCCAACTCATTGGTCTTGAATATCCCTCTAATTTAACACGACGTAAACTGGCAAAATCATAGTTGCTTTGCTCATCGCCTTTTTTCGTATAAACAACAATTGCGCCTCCTGACCCACCTAAATATGCACCATAAAATGGTGGACGAAATACTTTTATATATGCCACATCAGACATAGGAATATTATTCAGTACACGGGTATCTTGTAATTGCACTTCATTTAAAAAAAGGGCAGTGTTATCGCCCCGCCAAGTAACTGTAGGCGTTCCAAGCTCATCTAATCGTATTTGCAATCCTGCAACCCTACCTTGTAAATACGAAAACACAGATGGCATCATCATAGCACTGTTATCTCCGGCAATATCAAATTTGATACCATCAGAACTAAACATTCCAGTGGAATATTTTTCATCGATCATTTCTATTCTAGACTTAAAACGAGTAGTCACAACCACATCTGCCAATGTTTTGGTAGCAACCAATGAATCTAAGAAACGTTTTTCTGCGGCATATTTTTGTTGTATCAACAATAAAGAATCACCAGATGGCGCTACTTGTAATGTGGGCACACGTACTATTCGATTGGGATTGCTTGCCAATAAATTGGTTTGCATATTAACCTTATTCTCATTGGTAATAACAATTTTGTTTGGCTGAAGATAAACGGTTACACTATCATAATAAAAGACATCTTCTTGTTTAAAACTACCATCATTCGCTAATTCCAACGACAGTATTTGCTTTTCTGCATCGCTGGTAGTCAAGATCAGATTCATGTTTCCAGCTTTTTTTGTTCTTCGCTCGCCCAAATTGGAAATTTGTCCACTGATTTTGATAAAAGAATTTTCTTTTTCTGCTTTTATTGGAATTAGTTTACCTGCAAGAGCATCATTTATATTGGGACTCCAAATATCTTGTGCTTGTAACCATTGGTCTATCGCACGAAAATTTTGTTGGTCGGCCCATTTAACTACAAGATTAACTTGTGAAGGAACGGACTTAAATATTTCTGTTCCCATTAATTGATAAATACTATTATTGGGATTTACTTCTTCGAAATCAGCGTCTGTAACAGAAAGCGACAAACTAGTTAATAAACTGTCTTGCGTCACCAGCGTAAAAACATTAGCACCCTTCTTTTCAAAACTTAATGTATCAATATTTAATGAAAGAGATGCAGGACTTGGTTGATGTAAATAAAACACCCTTTGTCCTAAAATATTTTTATTCTCATCAAACCAAATCAATCGATGAAATCCATTGGGAAAGCTATCTGTACGTATGCGCCCCTTTAGCCTTAATTTTTGTTGGAGGGAAACATTTGTTTCCAATAATAATTCATCCTTATGCATTATTGCAATCAACAGCTTTTGATTTGAAAGATTTGCTTCTGCAGTTCTTTGTACAATGAACGAATGATCTACAGGATCGAATTTGAGTGAAACCCCATTCTCCAATACTTTGGGAAGTGCTTGCTGTGCCCATATGCCATCGGGCATTTCGGCTTGAATATAATATGTATCAGTTGTTGTAGGTGTAATTTCAACTTGCCCCCACCCATAAGGTGCCGTTGAAACCAAACTAACTACTTGACCATTTGCATCCACTATTCTGCAATTCATTGATAGGGGTAAATCGTTCCCATTACGCGTACTAATCGTTAAAATGGAAGGAATTCCTCTTACCCATGTTCCTCCTTCTGGCTCTGCCTTAATTTGTAAACCAAAAGGACTATTGTCGGGTGTTAATACTGTTTGATTAGATTGTAAAACCCTAAATGAACTTACTAAAAATGGAGTTGGGTTTTGTTCCTGCATCCAAGCAGAATATAATTTCATATAAATCCACTGACCAGTATATTTTTGAGGAATCTGAAAATTGCCAGCTGCTAACCCCATAATAGAAGGGAGCACTTGACGAGATATGTATTTACCATCCTGATCATACCATTCTGCATACACATTCTTGGTAAACTGACTGGGGCCTTCTTTACTCATCAAGTAAACTTTATAAAAAATTATTTCACCCGATGCATATTGATATTGATTAGTATGAACGTATCCTTTTTCAGGTTGATAACTAGAAAAATAATTTTGAAGAGGCTCTTTTAATATTGGTTGACCAATTGCGATTGAACAAAAAAGCAATAAATAAGCAGATAAAAAAAAAGTATGTATTTTCAGATTGAACATAAAATCGACTTTGGGTTCCACAACTGCTTGCAATATAGTTTTACTTAATATGAATAGATTCATACCAACTATTTTTAAATTAAGTATAACAAAAAATAAAGGGTAGTGCCTATAAAAACTGGGCCCAGATTTTATCTGAGCCCAGTACGTTAAACTTTGGGAAAGATTCCCACTTGGTGGAGCCGACCGGACTCGAACCGGTGTCCAAACATCGTGACCATTAGCTTTCTACATGCTTATTTCTTTATTATTTGTCGGCAATGCACCGGAAAAGAACAAACCAATACATTACTTAGCTGGATAATCTTAAGCAATAGGCACAGCCTACTATTGCAGCATCTCCTTTTGTTTTGAGTCGGCGGCGGCACCTGGAAAGAAGCGAACCTGTGCGGCGGCCCAAATGGTTACTTAATCACTGATTAAGCAGCCATGGCATACTGTGTATTGCCAATTAATGGTTGAATATTCAGATTAAAGTGCTAATTATCCAACGCACTGCATGCTTACACCAACCGTAACCTATGCTGTCAAAACCAAAACGGCCCCGTAAGTCTATTTAAATAATCTCCAGAAGTCTAACCCCAAAGCGTATGCCATTAATCCCATCAATAGGATCATTCCTGCCATTTGTGCATATTCCATGAATTTATCGCCAGGTTTTCTTCCAGAAACCATTTCATACAAAGTAAAAAGGGCATGTCCACCATCCAATGCCGGAATTGGCAGAATATTCATGAAAGCCAAAACAATAGAGAATATCCCCGTCAAAGTCCAAAAACGTTCCCAATCCCAAACACCAGGGAAAGTATTCCCGATACTAATTACACTACCCAAAGAATCACTCGCATTTACTTTACCAGTGAACAATTGTTTTAGACCTGTTACATATCGATCAAGTGTTTCCCAACAACGAGTAAACCCAATTGGAATAGAAGACATTAAATCATATTGAATATGCTCGGTACCTAAAATGGTAAGCGGGCTAACTTGAAAAAATCCAATCGCACCCTTGTCATTTACTAAAGCTTTAATTTGAACAGTATCCTTACCTCTAATTGCTGTTAACTGGGCTACTGTATTTGCTGCAGATTTTTTTAACTGATCAAATTCATGATAGTAAGTAAAAAATTTCCCATTCAAAGCAATCAACGTATCTCCTTTCTCTAATTTACCAGCATTAAATACTGCAGTGTTGCTGATAGAATCAACAATAACGGGGTATTGTGGCACCAACATCCCGCTAAACTTTTTTTGTTGAATAATATTTTGCATAAAACTAGGTGGAACAGCTATTTCAATCCTTTGTCCATCTCTAACGACCGTTAATTTTTTGGCTTCAGTTAAAACCAATTCAGATTCAATTGATCCAAAGTTTTCAATGGCTTTACCGTCCATTGCAATCACATTATCGCCATCTTTTAATCCAATAGTCTTACCCAATGAATCAACATGAACACCATACTTCAAATTTTTAATTGGCAATTGCTCATCTCCCCAATACCAAGTAATTCCAATAAATATCACAATGGCTAAAAGTATATTTACTACCACACCTCCTACCATAATAATCAGTCTTTGCCAAGCTGGTTTAGACCTGAATTCCCAAGGTTCAGCGGGCTTTTTCATTTGCTCTTTATCCATGCTCTCATCTATCATTCCAGCTATTTTAACATAGCCTCCAAATGGAATCCAACCCAATCCATATTCGGTATCCCCTTTTTTCTTTTTAAATAAACTAAACCAAGGGTCAAAGAATAAATAGAATTTATCTACCCTGCAACCAAACCATTTAGCAGGTAAAAAATGTCCTAGTTCGTGTAATACAACCAATATGGAGAATGATAATATAAACTGGCCAGCTTTTACTCCAACACTTGCCCAATCAATAGCTAATAACATCATATAAAACCCCTTCTTTTTTTGCTCAATTAATGATTACATATGTAAAAGTGAAGCGGCAAAGTTACGAGCCTCTGCGTCGCTGTCAAAATAGTCTTGTAAAGTTGGCTTTTCAATAAAAGCAATTTTATTCATGGTTTGTTCAACCACTTCATTAATATCTAAAAAACCTATCCTATTTTTCAGGAACGCAAAAACAGCCATTTCGTTGGCAGCATTCATTACACAGGCAGTGTTTCCACCATCATACAATGCTTTTATTGCAAGTGCAAGATTTCTGAATGTTTTAATATCTGGTTCTTCAAAAGTTAACGTGCTTGGTTTTTTAAAATCGTAACGAGGAAACTCATTCGGAATTCTTTGCGGAAATGCCAAAGCATATTGAATAGGCAATTTCATATCAGGCAAACCCATTTGTGCTTTAATGCTGCCATCTTCAAACTGAACCATACTATGAATAATACTCTGTGGATGAATCACCACTTGTATTTGATGGGCATCTAAATTAAATAGCCATTTGGCTTCAATCATTTCAAGCCCTTTATTCATGAGGGTTGCAGAATCAATGGTAATTTTTGCACCCATGCTCCAATTGGGATGTTGCAAAGCATGGTCTCGCTTTACATTCACTAAAAAGTTGGGCTTTTTACCTAAGAAAGGACCACCACTTGCAGTCAAAATAATTTTTTCAATTTTATTTCTACCCTCTCCAACTAAACACTGAAAAATAGCAGAATGCTCACTATCCACTGGAATGACTGCCACTCTTTTCTCAGCTGCTTTTTGCATAACTAAATCACCTGCCACTACTAAAGTTTCTTTATTAGCCAATGCAATGGGCTTTCCCAATTCAATTGCATTTAATGTAGGTTTTAGACCAGCGTAGCCCACTATCGCAGCCAACATCATATCATAACAATCTATAGATGCAGCCTCTGCCAAAGCATCTTCCCCTGCAAATACTTTTATATTGGTTTGTGCAAGAGCAGCTTTAACCGTTTGGTATTTTTTTTCATCCCCAATAACAACAATGTTTGGATTAAACAGTATTGCTTGTTTAATGAGCAATTCATCATTACTTTGAGCAGTAAGGATTTCTGCACTAAACAATTCAGGATTTGCTTTAATAACATCCAGCGCTTGAGTTCCAATAGATCCTGTGGAACCGAATATGGCAATGCGTTTTTGACTCATAGGTAATATTATCCTTTAAAATGGGGCATAGGTACACAATATATGCCAAAATTTTCCTTACTGATTCTACTGAACTACAAATTGAGTCAGTTGATTCACAATAATTCTATCATTACTTAGTCTAGGAACTTTGTTTTGTCCTCCTAGCTTTCCAATCGATTTCATATAATCAATAAAACCATTTTTTTGAACCAAGCGAATTTTTAGTGGCAACAAAATATTGCCCTTCATCAAATCTTGATAGTACACATTTTTATCACTTAATGAATGGTTCAAATATTGTGCAAATGCATCCAGATTATTAGGCATAGACTCGAATTCAATAAACCATTCATGGTAACTCTTGCCCTCCCCTTGCTGAATCATAGGAGCTACAGTAAACTCTGTAACTTTTGCTGGATATACTTCAAGGGTAGCTTTTAAAGCGGCTTCTACTTCTTCGCCAATTACATGTTCTCCAAAAGCAGAAATAAAATGCTTAGTTCTACCTGTAACAATGATTCGGTATGGATTTAAACTGACGAATTTGACAGTGTCTCCAATATTATAGCCCCACAACCCGGCATTACTATTGATAATTAGGGCATAATTCTCGCCTAATTTCACGTCTTTTAAACTCAAGCGAGTAGGAAATTCATTGAAAATTTCGCCAGCAGGTACAAATTCAAAATAAATACCGCTATTGGTATTTAATAACATGCCCTCTTGGTCTTGGGTATCTTGGAATGCAAAAAAACCTTCACTCGCAGGGAATAATTCAATTGAATCAATTTTTTTCCCAATACTCTCAAAAATTCGGGCTTTATAAGGTTCAAAATTGACTCCACCTTGTACCATAATGCTGAAATTCGGAAATAGCTCAGCAATATTTTTCCCGGTTTTCTCTATTAATCGATCAAAATACATTTGCATCCAAGGTGGAATACCACTTATTAAAGTCATGTCTTTATTGATGGTTTCTGCTACAATTTTATCTAGTTTGGTTTCCCAATCCTCAATACAATTGGTTTCAAAGCTGGGCAATTGATTGGATCTTAAATAGGCAGGAATATGGTGGTTTACGATTCCACTTAATCTTCCAGTTGGTATGGATCCTGTTCTTTCTAAAACTGGCGAACCACTCAAAAATATCATCTTACCATTCGCAAAAGCCGAATTTCCTGTTTCAGCCATATAGCAAAAAAGGGCATTTCGAGCGGTTTGAATATGGTTCGGTATAGAATCTTTGGTGATAGGAATATACTTAACCCCACTGGTGGTTCCACTTGTTTTAGCAAAATAGATGGGTTTACCTTTCCAGAGTACATTGGCTTTCCCTTGCTTTATTTGTTCTATATAAGGTTTGATTAATTCATAATCCCTTATTGGAACGGCTTGAGAAAAACCATTATGATCGGAAACCTGGTTTAAAGAGTGGTCTTTTCCAAATTGGGTTCCCGAACCATGCTTAATTAAAGACTTAAAGATGATATCCTGGTGTTGAACAGCCTGCATCATCGCTTTTCGGGTCTTATTATATATTACATTGGCAAAAGGTTTTGCCAGCAAAGATTTAAAGTTCATAGGCTAAAATTGATACCAGAATAACAAAAATAGGCTTATCAGCGTCGGTTTAGGCTGCTTTGACCCTAAATTTGCAATAATTTATTTCGAAAATCTTTGTGATATATCCCTTGAAAACCTTACCTTTGCCATCCTAATTTTGGACAGCTATGTTAGCAATAGTAAAAATCGCAGGTCAACAATTTAAAGTACAAGAAGGTCAAAATTTGTACGTTCCCCACCTGCAGGGTAAAACCGGAGACAAAGTAGAGTTTAACGATGTACTGTTCGTAGACAACGGCGGTAACATTTCAACAGGAGCTGCTGTTAAAGCAACTGTGAAAGCGGAAATCGTTAGCGACCTGGTACAAGGTGAAAAAGTGATCGCCTTTAAAATGAAAAGAAGAAAGGGCTTTCGTAAGAAGCACGGACACAGAACTCATTATACCAGAATTAAAATCGAAAGCATCGCTTAGTAATTAACACTTTATTGGTGCAAACCAATAATTTAAAATCATACAATTATGGCACACAAAAAAGGGGAAGGTAGTGTTAAGAACGGTCGTGATTCTCAGAGCAAACGCTTAGGTGTAAAAATCTATGGTGGACAGCCTGCATTATCTGGCAACATTATCATTCGTCAAAGAGGAACTCAATACCACCCTGGCAAGAACGTTGGAGTTGGTACCGACTTCACATTATTTGCATTAACTGATGGTGTAGTTGAATTCAAAAAAGGAAAATCAGATAGAACAACTGTATCTGTTTTACCTGCAGAAGCTACTGCATAAAAAATATTTTTTGTAGTTCCAAATAAGATTTTTATTTTTAATGTATTATTTACTAACCATTAAATCTAAAAAACATGGCAACTGCAAAAAAAGCTGCTCCTAAAAAAGCTGCAAAAAAAGCTGCACCAAAAAAAGCCGCTGCTCCTAAGAAAGCTGCTGCAAAAAAAGCCGCTCCTAAAAAAGCTGCAAAGAAAGCTGCTCCTAAGAAGGCTGCTGCAAAAAAAGCTGCTCCTAAAAAAGCCGCTAAGAAAGCTGCTCCTAAAAAAGCTGCTAAGAAAGCCGCTCCTAAGAAAGCTGCTAAGAAGAAGTAATTCTCTTCTTATTTCTCAAGCAGAAATAGATTTAATGCCCGTTCCAATTTTGGAACGGGTTTTTATTTGACCATACGCAACCAAGTTCATAATTTTCCAGCATGATAACGAACGATGAAATATCCAATAATTTTTCTTTACTAGCCAAACTAATGGATATTCATGGGGAAAATCCCTTTAAGGCCAAATCCTATGCAGCTGCGGCTTTTAGCGTTGACAAGATCGCTACCCCGCTCTCTGAAATGCAGCAGAACTCCATTTTTAGTATCAAGGGAATTGGAGAAAGTGCAGGCAATAGGATAATAGAAATGTTGCAGACTGGAAAGCTGCAAATATTAGAAGACATCATTCAGAATACCCCCCAAGGTGTTTTAGAAATGCTCAAAATAAAAGGGATAGGTCCTAAGAAAATTGCAACCATTTGGAAGGAATTAGAAATAGAAACTTTAGGAGAATTATTGTATGCATGTAATGAAAACAGATTGACTTTATACAAAGGTTTTGGAGAAAAAACCCAACAAAATATTAAGGAGTCCATTGAATTTTATATGGGCACAATGGGCAGGTATTTATACCAGCAAGTTGAATCTTTTTCAAAAGAATTAGAAAAAATACTAACTACTTCTCTCCCATTTACCTTTCAATTAACAGGTGAAATGAGAAGACAAATGGAAATAATTGACTCCATAGATTGGGTTACAAACGCAAATGCTGAAAGCTTAATCGCATTTATGCATTCCATTTCATTTCAACTAAAAGATCAAAATCCCTTAAAAATTAGCTTTAAAAATGAACAGAATATCACTGTTCAATTTTGGCTAGCAACCCAAGAAAATTTTCAATCAACTCTATTTGAAACAAGTTGTAGTGAGGAATTCTTAAATGAGTGGATTAAAATCACTCAATGGAATAAATCAGGTTCCTATCCCTCAGAAGATTCAATTTTTTCAGCGTACGACTGCTGCCCAATACCGCCGGCTCAAAGAGAAACTTCAAGTATAATCCATCAAGCCCAACGAAACGAATTAAGCAGCATAATTACAATAGATGATATTGCAGGAATTATACATTCACATAGTACTTGGAGCGATGGTGGAAATAGCTTAGAAGAAATGGCTAAAGCAGCTATTGAAAAAGGTTTGAAGTATTTAGTGATTAGCGATCACTCAAAGTCTGCTTTTTATGCAAACGGACTCAGTATTGAAAGAGTAGCTGCTCAACACAAAGAAATAGATCAAATCAACCAACAATTAGCCCCTTTCAAAATATTTAAAAGCATTGAAAGTGATATTTTAAATGATGGAAGTTTAGATTATCCAGATGAAATATTATCCAGCTTCGATTTGATTATTGCTTCTGTTCATTCTAATTTGAAAATGAACGAAGAAAAAGCGAATGCAAGATTATTGAAAGCCATTGAGAACAAGTACACGAGCATACTAGGTCATATGACCGGAAGACTTTTACTCAGTAGGGCTGGTTATCCTATTAACCACGAATTAATCATTGATGCTTGTGCAGCAAACGGAGTAGTCATAGAACTAAATGCCCATCCTAGAAGGCTAGATATAGATTGGAGGTGGATTGAGAAAGCCCTTCAAAAAAATGTACTCATTTCTATCAATCCAGATGCACACACGATTGATGGATATAATGATTGTAAGTTTGGCGTGATGGTTGCGCAAAAAGCAGGGCTCAGCAAACAACAAAACCTAAGTAGTTTTAATTTGAGCCAATTTGAACAATTTGTAAAACAACAACAACTTAAAAGAGGCTAGCTCTATTATATTGTTGGCAATTGAATAATAAATTGAGTTCCTTTCCCATCAACCGTATGGTATTGAATTGATCCATTTGCTTGTTCTACAATTCCTTTACAAATGGCTAATCCTAATCCTGTACCAGCAGATTTTGTTGTAAAGTTTGGGCGAAACATATTCTCTTTCATAGCTGCAGGAATACCGCCTGATTGATCCTGTATACTAATTACAACCAAATCATTTAAATTGCTCAAATGAATTTCAATTTCCGCTTTGCCATTCCATTCCTTGCCCGCTTCTACCCCATTTTGAATCAGATTCATCAATAATCGATTTATTTGAACTTTATCAGACTCAATAAAGGGATTCGTGGATTCATCAACTATTTGAATACGTACTAATGAATCACCTGCATAAAGATTTTGCAAGGATTGAATGGTATTGGCAACAGAAAATCGCTCCAACTTAACAATACCGATATTGGCAAACTGAGAAAAGTCTCCTGCTATTTTTGCTAACTGATCAATTTGCTCAATCAATGTTTTAGCAAGATTAGCGCTCAAATCATTCACGTTAGCAGCACCTTGCTGTATGGCATGTTGCAAGTACTGAATACTTAGTTTCATTGGTGTGAGTGGATTTTTAATCTCATGCGCCACTTGTCTAGCCATTTCTCTCCATGCTCCTTCTCTTTCAGTTTTAGCTAATGATGCAGCACTCAACTCGAGTTTACGAACCATATTATTGTATTCATTCACCAACACACCAATTTCATCATCTTTATTCCACTCTATTTGCTGATTTTTGGCGCCTAAACTCATTCGCTTCATGGTTGCCCCAATTAAACTTAACGAAGCCGTAATTTGATTAGTAATAAAAAATGCTATAGCGCCTGCCAACAAGAATATAAAAGCATTCAAATTAATTAATGTTGCTAGAAATCCTGATATCTCTTGGTTTAAATCAATTTGAGAATTTAGGTAAGGTATATTCAAATAACCGTAGGTTTCGCCCGTATCTGTCATTAATGGAATATAAATACTCAAATAACCAAAGCTACCTATTGTTTCAGATTGAATATACCTAATTCGATTTTCACTGTGCATTTGCATATATGCAACCGGATCCATCTTTTTACTCAAAAGATTCTTATTGTAAATATAGGGTTGTGTAGAAATGAGTAAGTCTCCTTGTGCATTGTAATAATTGATGTCTACATTATGTAAATCGGAAATTTCTGCAATCACTTGCTCCAACTCATTTTTGATACCTGAATTATTGGGTTCATCATCTAAAGCCAAGATGCTTACAACTTTGGCATTTAATTCATTAGCCATAACCTGAATAGACTTAGACAATCTTTCTTCATTTGAACGATTATATCGATATATAAAGAAAGAAATGGTTGCAACCCCTATAACTAAGAAAGAAAACACACTAACAAAAATAATGGTAGCTTGAATTTGGGTTCGGATATTGAACCGAAGCAATTGTTTTAATTCACTTAATTTAAACTTTGATTTTATAATTAGAGATCCAATATGAAAAACAAAAATGATTAACAAAAAGGAACAAAATAGATAAGCAAATAGGGTAACAGCTTCTATTACCCAAGTATTTCTTCTAACCACCACTACTTGCCGATCATTGCCTGCATTGAACCATAATTCGGAATAATCATTTGCAATTTTATAGGTAAACTCAAATTGTGGCAAATTGGAAGTACTTAGCTGTGTTGGGAAATTGTAATTATTAAAATGATTGATAATTCTCCCTTTATTATAGATAGCATAAGCGTAATTACTATTTAAATCTGCAATTAAATCTTGGGATTGATTAAATAGTTCTGGATACAATGCTTCGCTTTTGTATCGCTTAGCATCCATGATGATGAATAAGTATCCTAAAGGAGAATTATTTCTTTCAACCATAACTTGATAGATATAATTTACCCCTTCAAAACCATTCTCATAGGTAAACAAATTGGGAACATCGGTACTGGTTGACTGATTTAATACAATCGTTTTTATGGATGAATAATTGAGTGAATCTTCATTAAACAATGGATGAAAAAGACTATCGAATGTGTAAATTCTGGTATCATATTTATTAAGATAGCCTGAAAAGTTTTGGTTAATCAAACTATCTTTAATGAATTTATTGGTGTATTCACTTTCCTGAAATCGATAAAAGTTTTCGCTTAAAAAGTTATTATTGAAATTAGTTGCCGCTATTTTTAATAGATTCTCTCCTGAAGGATCCGACTGAATGGCCAGCTTTTCTGCAATCCTTTTTCGCTGTTCAAACTCAACTAAACGGTTTTGGTGTATTACTAATGCAGCAATTGACATTGCAAAAAGCATTACCCAAAAAATAAAAAAAGAGGACTTTATAATTGGCGTTTTTAAGTCGGAAGCTCTTATTCTTATTAAAAGCATAAAAAGAACCAGCCAGCCAATAACCATAAAGTGAAATCCAATTTGAGAGGCATTATATTGGAATAAAATATTGACAAATCCGCTTATTACGATCATTATAATAGGCAATCCTACTAACTCCTTTGGCATTAAAATAGGCACCAATAATAGTTCGGCCAGGTAAAAAAATCCGAGTGCCAAAAAACATAGAACAACGATACTGATGGTACTATAGATGGTTAAACTAAAAAAATCGGTTACATCAAAAGAAATTTTTGCATCTCTAATTAAGCTTTGAATAATTCCTACTATAAAAAATGCAGCAGTTACATAAATAAAAACTCGAACTACTTTGATGAATAATGAAGTTTGATTAGACTGTAGATTAATATTGATGGAATAATTATTTTTTACAAAGCGCATTATCCAATAAAAGAGAATTGCATTCAACATTAAGTCTCCCAGTGATTTATGCAATAAATTTGATGCATATATGGAAGGATCAAAAAGAGCTAGTTTAGAATAGTCAAAAGGAAATGGAAATAAATAAGAAATCAATCTGAGCAAAAAAATAGAGCCAATTAGAAATATAAACCCTTTTTTAAATCCGACTTGCTCAATCAAGTCTTTAGAAATTGCATGTATAAAAATTAATAAAAGCAGGATAGCTGCAATTCTAAAAATTATGGTAATGATATCATAAGATACAAACTGCTTTCCTTCTTTTAACTGAATACTAAAAAGATAAATTCCATCCTTATTGTAGATGGGGATATCGGCTAAATTATTAGTAATGGCATATTGTTCATCCAAACCAGGGAAATCAACAAAATCTGCACTAAAATATTTGTTTTCAATAAAGTAAGACCACTTAATGGGCAAAACGTTTGCAATGATAAATTTTTTACCCCTTAAGGATGTTTTTTTCTTTAAAAGTAAGAACTGACCATTAGAACTATTAAAGAATTGAACGATTGATTTACTATATAGAAATGTTGAAGGAACGGTCATTTTATTGGTGCTCCAATACAAATCTTCCCACTTTGATTGAGTGGATTCTTTGTAAATAAAGACACCAGACTTTCCTTCCTTTAAATCAGAAGCAATTTTAGTATTAGCAGAATCAAAAATTAATTTTGATAAAAGAAAAGT
>CALRUG020000092.1:0-13215 GCA_943371295.1 Synechococcus sp. UW140
GCATAAAATCCAAACTGTCTTACAAATTGATCACTTAGTTCTACTAAGGGCCAGTTTATTACAGGTGCGTCAATCGCTAAGAAATTTAAGGTGCTTGCACTACTCATTCTGCTAATGCCCCACCAATAATGTAAGCCACCTCCAATGTATACATTGTATTTGTTGGCTTTTTTTGTTGTAGGATTAACAGCTGGCACCAATGCATATTCATTCCATACATCATGAAAGAAAATGCCTGGTTTTTTACCTGCTCCATAAGCGCCTGTGCCCGTTGCACCAGCAGCTCCGCCTGTTGCAAATGTTTGGTTATTGATACCAAAATGCGCCAATACCAAATAGCGTGGTGTTATTTGTGCATAGGTTAGAATACGCAAACGTCTGGCGCCCACATCCCATGTATTACTGCGGGTTTCTCCATTTACTTGTGTGCCTGGATTGTTGCTGATAGAACGTGCCCAAATTTGATTCCATACAATGAAGCGAATGTATTTACTGCCCTCTGGGTTTAAATTCAGTTTTAATCCTGAACCATAAGCTTCACTACCCTGGGCTTGTGCTATTTGCTGTAATAAAAGCAATCCTAGCACTGGAAGAATTTGTTTTAATGACATAGCAATCGTGGTTTTTTAGCAATGCTGATAGGTTAAAATTGGGCATTGCCAAATGCGATTGCAAATGGTATATATATATCCGGTAAGTATATAGTTATTATATCCTTAGTATACCGATGTTTTTCTAAAACGCTCCCATCGAATTACCATGAATTTATCACCTAATTCGGTCACCATAAATCCGGCTGATTTTAGGGCTTCTCTATCAGCCATCAAATCCTTTAGCTCTGTATGATTCAGCACTTTATAGGTAGGGTGGTATTCTAAATTTTCTGGCCTTTGTATTCCATACTGCCTTACCCAATTCATTACGCTTACATGGCTTACTCCTAAAATGCGTTCAATTTCCCTAAAACTGATCCCCTCAATATACAATTGTAAACTCTTGACCACATAGTATGGATCAATATTTTTACCCTCCTTAAAAACCGTAAAATGGTATCCACAAGAAGTGCATTTAAATCGCTGTCTTCCTTTAATGACGCCACTTTTAACGTATTCGTCGCTTTTGCATTTAGGGCAATGAATGATTTTCATACCCTGAATTTACCACTTATCTATATTCATTTAGCATTTATATACCAATTTAGCAACAATTTGATATGAGGTGAAAAAGCAAAGAACTACTTTAGTGTTCTCAAATAATTGCTATGTCATATCCTTATCAAATCAATTCTTTTGAAGAGTACCAACAAGTGTACAAAGAGAGTGTAGAGAACCCCGAAGCTTTTTGGGCTTCTGTTGCGGAAAATTTTGTTTGGAAGAAAAAATGGGACAAAGTACTCGACTGGAATTTTACGGAACCTAAGAACGAATGGTTTAAAGGAGGGAAACTCAATATCACCGAAAACTGTTTGGATCGTCATTTGGCCGAGCGTGGAAATGTGCCTGCTATTATTTGGGAGTCGAATGATCCCAACGAAAAGCAACGCATTTTAACTTATAATATATTGCATAAGCGGGTTTGCCAATTTGCGCAAGTGCTCATTAACAATGGCGTTCAAAAAGGCGATCGCGTTTGTGTGTACATGGGCATGATTCCTGAATTGGCCATTGCTATTTTAGCTTGTGCCAGAATTGGTGCCATTCATTCTGTCATCTTTGGTGGCTTCAGTGCACAAAGTATTGCCGATCGTTTGTACGATGCGCAAAGTGAATTCATTATTACTTGCGATGGTGCATTCCGCGGAGGAAAAGATATTCCGTTGAAATCGGTGATTGATGATGCATTGATTGGGAACAGAACAGTTAGAAAAGTAATTGTGTATACCCGCACTCGCACACCTATTTCTATGCTTAAAGGAAGAGATGTTTGGTGGGAAGATGAAATGCGTCATGTAGAAGAAATGGGTATCAAAGAAATTGATGCAGTGGAAATGGATGCCGAAGACCCACTCTTTATTTTATATACTTCAGGAAGTACAGGAAAGCCAAAGGGAGTAGTGCATGCATGTGCTGGTTATATGGTGTATACCAATTATACTTTTGTAAACATCTTTAACTATCAACCCGGGCAAATACATTTTTGTACAGCAGATATTGGGTGGATTACAGGGCACTCTTATATTGTATACGGTCCGTTAAGCGCTGGCGCTACTTCTCTCATGTTCGAAGGGGTTCCTACTTGGCCCGATGCGGGAAGGTTCTGGGAAATTGTAGACAAATACAAAGTCAATATTTTATATACTGCACCTACTGCTATTCGCTCTTTAATGAGCTTTGGCCTAGGACCCTTGCAGGGAAAGGATTTGAGTTCATTGAAAGTGTTGGGCACCGTGGGTGAACCCATTAACGAAGAAGCTTGGCATTGGTACAATGAAAACGTGGGTAAGAAAAAATGCCCCATCATTGATACTTGGTGGCAAACAGAAACAGGTGGTTGTTTAATTACCAACTTAGCAGGTATCACTCCTTCTAAGCCAGGTTGGGCTACTTTGCCAATGCCTGGTATTCAACCGATTTTAGTGGATGAAAAAGGAGTAGAAATTACCG
This sequence comes from Synechococcus sp. UW140, assembly GCA_943371295.1. Lineage (GTDB taxonomy): Bacteria > Bacteroidota > Bacteroidia > Chitinophagales > Chitinophagaceae > Sediminibacterium. The sequence goes on from CALRUG020000092.1 coordinate 2,604, forward strand.
AAGCAGAAGACGGAATTTTCAAAGGCAATCTCTGTATTAAGTTTCCTTGGCCTTCTTTATTGCGCACCACTTATGGTGATCATGAGCGTTGCAGAACCAATTATTTCGCTACTTATGAAAACTTGTATTTTACAGGTGATGGTGCGTTAAAAGATGAGAATGGTTTTTATAGAATCACGGGTAGAGTAGATGATGTGTTGAATGTAAGTGGACACCGTATTGGAACTGCTGAAGTAGAAAATGCGATTAATATGCACGCGGGTGTAATTGAAAGCGCAGTAGTGGGTTATCCGCACGATGTAAAAGGACAGGGCATTTACGCTTATGTGATTTACAGCAATACCCATGGCGATGAAGAACTGACTCGTAAAGATATTTTACAAACAGTAACACGTATGATTGGGGCCATTGCTAAGCCTGATAAAATTCAGTTTGTAAATGGATTGCCTAAAACGCGTAGTGGAAAAATCATGCGTAGAATTTTGCGCAAGATTGCTGAAGGCGAAACAGAGAACTTGGGCGATACTTCTACCTTATTAGACCCTGGGGTAGTTGACGAGATTAAGAATGGACATATTTAATTATCTTCAAGCTTACTATTAAAAAGTAAAGCTTGCTTGTATGAAAAAATTCTGTTTAGTTGCTGGTTTAGCATTTTTTGCTATAACAAACGCCATTGCCGCCGATAACGATATCATTGGTCGTTGGGATTTAACCGTAAACATGGATGGTCGCATTGCACCATCTTGGTTAGAAGTTAAATTGTCTGGCGTTAAAACCTTAGTAGGTTATTTTGTAGCCGATGGTGGTAGTGCAAGACCCATCAGTCATGTACAAGTAAAAGACGGCAAGATTCATTTCAGCATTCCTTCGCAGTGGGATCGTTTAGATAAGTACATGGAGTTTGATGCAGTGTTAGAAAATGATCAATTGAAAGGAACCATTACACAGAGTTATGGTAAAGTACATTCCTTCACTGGTGAGCGTGCTCCTTTATTAAAAAGAGACAAAGCACCTGTTTGGGGTAAACCAATTAATTTATTAAGTGGTAAAGGCATTGAAGGTTGGCATGCAGATAGAAACAACAATCAGTGGGTAAATATCAATGGCGTATTAACCAGCCCTAAGAGTGGTGCTAATATTATTACTGATCAAACTTTTGAAGATTTCAAATTACATATTGAATTCAGGTATCCTGCAGGAAGCAATAGTGGCGTGTATTTGAGAGGTCGTTATGAAATTCAGGTAGAAGATAATATGGGTAAAGAACCTAGCTCTACCTTGTTTGGTGGTATTTATGGTTTTATTACTCCCAACGAAATGGTGGCGAAAGCACCAGGTGAATGGCAAACCTATGATATCACTTTAGTGGGTCGCCGTGTTACTGTAGTGGCCAATGGTAAAGCCATTATTGTAGATCAAATTATTCCTGGTATTACGGGTGGTGCACTCAATAGCAAAGAAGGAGAGCCTGGTCCAATTATGCTACAAGGCGATCATGGTCCAGTAGAGTATCGTAATATAATTATTACACCCGCGAAATAATTGAAATAGATACGCTTCCATCCGTAAGCTGTAAATACTTAAATGAATAGTTATGCAAGCTGCTGAAATTTTCTCCCTTTGTAATCAAGTTATTTTATTGGGCTGGGTTTTATTAATATTCCTACCCAACTGGAAATATACTCAAGCAATTATTTTAAATGGATTAATTGTACTGTTTGCTTGCATTTATGCTTTTATGATTTTAAAAGATATTGGCAATTTTAATCCGGAAAGTTTTAGCACACTAGCCAATGTTAAAGCACTTTTTCAAAATGATGATGCTATAGCAGCTGGTTGGATTCATTATTTGGCTTTTGATTTATTTGTTGGTACCTATATAGTAAAAAAATCAAGGGAGATTGGGCTTTCCAGAATTTTATATACCATTACCCTTCCTTTTACTTTTATGTTTGGCCCAATGGGTTATTTGTTGTTTTTTATTTTTAAGACCATCAAAACAAAATCGCTGAATGAAACTAATTAATGATATTTTTCAGAGGAATAAGCTATTGGCTTATGCTGGACTTATTTGTTTGATTGTTGCCATTTTACTAAGCGTTTATGCCTTTTTTAATACAGTAGAAGTGCTTGGCTTGAATTCAATGATTAAGCCAATTAAATTCTGTTTAAGTGTTTGGATCTATCAATGGACAATGGCCTATTTGCTGTTTTATGTAAACAATCAACAAAAAGTAAAATGGTATTCCTACTTGTCTGTTTTCGTGATGATTTTTGAGCTTAGCGTAATTATTGTTCAAGCTTTTCAAGGGGGGCTTTCTCATTTTAATCAAACTGCTTCTATTGGAGGTATTTTGTATGCACTAATGGGGGTCTTCATTGTTTGGTTAACAACGGCCACTTTAGTTTTAACGATTCGCTTTATTTTTCAAAAATCATTCAATATTGCTACACCATTTGCTTTATCTATTAAAATTGGTTTATTTCTATTTGTAGTTTTTAGTTTTTTTGGAGGCTATATGAGTGTATTGAACACGCATAATTTAGGCGGGAAAATGGGTGAATCGGGCTTGCCCTTTTTAAACTGGAGTACCTTATATGGTGATTTACGTGTGGCTCATTTTTTTGGTATTCATTCTTTACAAGTAATTCCTTTTGCAGGATATTTTATTACTGAAAAAATACAAGAAGAGGGCAAAGCAAAACGATATGTTTGGATAATTGCTTTACTATACTTTGCTTTCGTAACTGCTTTGGCAGTTCAGTCTTTAATGGGAATTCCTTTTATTTAAATTGATTGAATGAGAAAAATTTTCATCATCCTATTTGGTTCGATTTTGTTGCAAAATAATGCAACAATTATTGCGCAATCACCCAACGAAAAGTTTGCAACCCCAACTGCTGTAGCAACAACCACTGCGATTGCAAAAGGAAAACTAATTATAGTGGGCGGTGGTTCTATGCCCGATACCATGTATCAGTTGTTTGCGAAATCCATTGGTGGGAAAGACCAGTCGGTGGTGGTAATCCCTACGGCAACCAATGACTCTGCTATTAATGCAGGTGCGCATTTGACTCGTTTTAAAAAAGAAGGCTTTACCAATTTAATTACAGTACACGCGCGCAACAAAGAAGGGGCCGATGCGCCTGAGTTTATACGAGCAATACAAAATGCAAAAGGAATTTATTTTTCCGGGGGCGATCAAAGCCGCATTGCAGATGCATTCTTGGGTACACGCGTTCACGCTGCTATGCTAGATTTATTTATCAGGGGTGGCGTATTCATGGGTACTTCTGCGGGTGCTACTATTATGGGTACGCTTCTAGTAGGTGGTGATGCACGAAAAGATTTGACCAAACCCTTTGATTTTCCGGCAGCATTGAATTTATTTAAGAACACAGCAATTGATCAACATGTGTTGGCTAGAAATCGTCAGTTCGATTTAATTCCGGTGATTGAACAACATCCTCATTTATTGGGTATTGCCATTGATGAGTCTACTGCCATTGTGGTTGAAGGGAATCAATTTTCGGTGTTGGGTAAATCTTATGCAATGGTATACGATGCGCAAGATTGGGAGAATCAAAAAAAGCAATGGGGTCGTGTACTCAAACCTTTTCTAATGATGGCTCAACCACAGCGCTATGATTTTGTTACTAGAAAAATCATACGCAATTAAGCATCTTTTCGAATCAAATTTTTTTCTCGTCTTTAATCTGTAATTGCCGATAAGTCCACTGCAATTTGTGCGCCGAGGGCTGCATTGTTTTTGATCAATGCTATATTGGCTTCTAAGCTTTCTCCTTTTGTATGATTGGCAATATATTTTAGCAAGAATGGGGTAATATCTTTTCCTGTTACTCCTGCTCTTTGTGCAGCATCCAATGCCAATACAATATGTTCTTCCATTTCTGCTGCGGGTATTTCCTGATGCGCAGGTACGGGATTGGCAATGAGCACCGATCCGTTCAAACACATGTCCCACTTCACTTTCAGCATGGCTGCAATGGTTTCTGCGCTGTTTAATTGGAGTGGACTTTTAAACCCACTGTTCTGTGAATAAAAACTTGGGAATGCTTCTTGACCCATCGTTACAACAGGTATTCCTTTTGTTTCTAAATATTCTAATGTGAGCCCAATATCTAAGATTGATTTTACACCTGCTGATACAACGGCCACATTGGTATGTTCCATTTCAGTAAGATCAGCTGAAATATCCATACTGGTTTCTGCTCCTCTGTGTACACCGCCAATTCCACCTGTTACAAATATTTGTATGCCGGCCATTGCTGCAATACGCATGGTTGCGGCAACCGTTGTTGCTCCATATAATCCATTGCTGATTACATAAGGCATATCGCGCAAACTCACTTTATGTATGTCTTTTGCTTGTCCAAAATACTCCAATTCCTCATCGGTTAATCCTACCGTGCATTTACCATTTATAATGGCAATAGTGGCTGGTATGGCGCCATTGCTTCTCACTATTTCTTCTACAGCCCTTGCTGTTGCTACGTTTTGAGGGTAGGGCATGCCATGTGCAATGATGGTACTTTCTAATGCTACTATTGGTTCTCCGTCTCTTAAAGCGGCTGCAACATCAGGATGTAAATGAATAGCTGGATGCATAATAGTGGTTGTTGCTTTAAGATGGATAATATTTGCTAACCCTTGATAATAGTTCTGCTTGTGATAAATGGGTTACAATCGCTCCATTCACTTGCAATATTTCTGCCGATAAGGTATGCGCCAATTTGATGCATTCTTCGTCTGTTCTTCCCAAAGTTTTTCCTAATAAGAATCCAGACAAAGATCCATCTCCTGCTCCAGTGCAATCTACTACTTCTATATCAGGTGCGTGTAAAGTAATGGCTTTGTCTTTATTATAAAATGCAGAGCCCTGCTTTCCGTTGTGCAACCAAATATTTTGTACGCCTCTCTTTAATAGTTCTTCTACTTGTAATTGGGTTAAGAAAGACTTTTCGCTGCACATCACTGGCAACTCATCTTCGTTGGGTGTTACCATGTACAATCCATTCAAATCCATCTCTTTTAATTTGGATGCGGGTGGTACCGATACAGGTTCTATGATGAATGGAATATGGGTTCTTTTACTAAACTGCAATAACCAGTTCATACTCTCTACACTGGTATTGGCATCGGCCATGATATATTGTGCGCTTGACAAAAGTTCCTCGTGCTTTTCTAAATGAGCGGGGGTAACCATTTCTACCGCTGCATTCGATAAAAATGCGGTGTACAATGATCCATCTACATTTAATACACCCGTATACCTTCCTGATATGCCTTCTTTGGTAATGCTGGCATCAATTTTTACGCCTGCTGCTGCGCATGATTGCTTTAACCAATCTCCATCGCTATCGTTCCCAAATACACTGATTAATTGAACATGGGCGCCTAATATGCTCAATTGTTTAGCAATATTATGGGCTACGCCTCCGGCTGTCTTGGTAATTTTAGCATCTACAGTAGTTGCTGGAAGTATCGAGTGTCCTGCGTGTATGAGCTCATCTACCAAAATGGCCCCTATACAAATGATTGGTTTTTGCATGCGGCAAATGTACAAAGTGGATTGGCCTTTTTATGTTATTTTCATTATTCAATTTTGAATTATGAACAGAAGAAAATTTTTGCGCAATGGTTCTTTAGCGGCTGCGGCTGCTGTAACTGTAGCGGGTACTGCTGCAACTGCTTTAACTGGATGTGGCGGAGGCAGTGATCCATCTAAACAAAATAAAAAAGATAGTGCCGAATTGGCTGCTGCTGAAGCAACTGGAAGAGATGAGTTTGAATACTCTGAATTCACGATTGCCGAATTACAAGCGGCTATGAAAGCTGGCACCCTTTCTTCTGTAAAATTGACTGAACTCTACTTGCGCCGCATTAGTGAAATTGACCAAGGGAGACACGATTTATTATCGGTGATTGAAGTGAATCCTGAAGCCATGCAATTGGCGGAACAAATGGATAAAGAACGCAAAGCAGGCAAATTGCGTGGGCCCTTGCATGGTATTCCAATCATGATTAAAGACAATATTGATACAGCCGATAAAATGCATACGACTGCTGGCTCTTTGGCTTTAGAAAATCATATTGCTGCAAAAGATGCTTTTGTAGTAAGTCAATTACGCAAATCAGGTGCCATTATTTTAGCCAAAACCAATTTGAGTGAGTGGGCCAATTTTAGGTCAACTCGTTCTAGTAGTGGTTGGAGCAGCAGAGGCGGACAAACCAGAAATCCTTATGTAATCAATCGCTCTCCTTGCGGTTCTAGTGCTGGTTCTGCGGTGGCGGTTTCTGCTAATTTATGTGCAGTGGCAGTGGGTACTGAAACCGATGGATCGGTGGTTGCTCCTGCTTCTTTTTGTGGTATTGTGGGTCTTAAACCTACCGTTGGTTTAGTAAGCAGGTCGGGCATCATTCCTATTTCTGCTACCCAAGATACGGCTGGCCCTATGACGCGTACCGTTGCTGATGCGGCCATTCTATTGAATGCAATGGTGGGCGTGGATCCTGCGGATGCAGTAACATTAAACGCAAAAGATAAAATTGCGAAAGACTACACTAGTTTTCTAAATAAAGATGCATTAAAAGGAAAGCGCATTGGTGTAGAGCAATCTTTTTTAAGAGGTCGTCAAGAAGAAGTGGTGGCTTTGTATCAAAGAGAAATTGATCAATTAAAAAAATTGGGCGCTACCATTGTTCCTGTTGAGTTAGTAAAAGAAACAGGTCCGTTGGGGGAAGCAGAGTTTCAAGTATTGCTCTATGAATTTAAAGATGGGCTCAATAAATATTTGTCTACCGTAAAAAATGGAGTGAAGAGCATGAGTGAATTAATTGAATACAATAAAAAACATGCGGATAAAGTGCTCAAATATTTTAAGCAAGAATTAGTAGAAATGAGCAATGCCAAGGGAAACTTAAGCAGTGCAGAATATAAAACTGCTTTGGCTAAATCTACTTCTGCTCGAGCAATCATTGATCGGGTTTTGAACGAAAATCAATTAGATGCAATTGTAGGTACCAGTTATGGTCCGGCTCATTGTATTGATTGGGTAAATGGAGACCAAGACCCTGGTTTTTATTTTTGCCCTCCTGCTGCGATGGCTGGCTATCCGCATATTACTGTTCCAATGGGTGATGTACATGGTTTGCCTGTAGGTCTTTCCTTTATAGCTTCTAGTTATCAAGAAGGTAAAATCATAGGTTTGGCCTATGCATACGAGCAAGCAACCAAGCATAGAACGATTCCTCGCTTTAAACGGTCTATTTAAGTAGGAAAATGATTTATATTCATGTTTTTATTGATCGGTTAAATTGATATAGTGTCTGAAATAAATACCAAACAAGCTTCTCCTTTAGGTTGGATTGCCAGCACCTGGTTTGCAATGGGCATCCCTTTTATTGCATTGTCTAGTACAGCTGGTATTATGTATCAATCTTTTGAGTTGCCCGAAGAAGAAGTGGTGTTTTGGACTTCTTTTATTTTGTTGCCTTGGGCATTTAAATTTTTATGGGCACCGCTATTAGAAATGTTCAAGAACAAAAAATACTTTGTGTATGTATCACAGTTTTTTTTAGGCGTCTTGTTTGCATTGGTTGCTGTGAGTATTATTTCAGATCGTTTTTTTGGTTTATCTATTGGCTTATTTGTAGCGATAGCTGTTGCTGCTGCAACGCAAGATTTAGCTGCGGATGGTATTTATATAAATGAATTGAACAAATTTCAACAACAACAATTCATTGGTTGGCAAACGGTATTTCAACAAATATCCAAAGCCATTTTTGGTGCTGCATTGGTGTTGTTGGCTTTTAAATTAGAAGAAGTATATGGTTTAAAAATTGCTTGGATGACGGTGATGATCATCTATGCAATTGCTATGATAACACATGGTGTCATAACTGTAAATAAATTACCTACGGGTGGTGAAGCCGTTCATGCGGTTGAATCTGCTCCGGAAGCAATTGTTATTTATAGAGATGTGTTATTGCAGTTTTTGAAGAAAAAAAACCTGTGGATTGGTTTGGCATTTATTTTTCTATATCGATTAGCAGAAGCACAGGTTGTAAAAATTGCTCCTTTGTTTTTCAAAGCATCCAGAATGGATGGGGGATTGGGAATTGATAAAGCAGATACCAGCTTTATTTTTGGTGTGATTGGCATCATTGCTTTTGTTTTAGGAAGTTTGGTTTCAGGTTATTTTGTTGCTAATAAATCTTTCAATAGAAAAACCTTACTTAGTTTATGTACAGTGATGAATATTCCTTTATTGGTCTATTCCTATTTAGCTATTACCCAACCTGTAGATGAATTGCCCATTATTCTACTGATTGCTTTTCAACAGTTTTGTTATGGCTTTGGCTTATTGGCACTGGTCTATTATATCTTACAAGAGATTACACCTGGTAGATATAAATTGGCCAATTTTAGTTTTGCTGCAGCTGCAATGAATTTTGCTTTCATTATTCCAGGAATGTTCAGTGGCTATTTAAGCGAATACATGGGGTACTATGAATTTTTCATTTGGGTCATCATTTGTACCATACCCGCTTTTATTATCAGCGCTACTGTTCCATTAACCAATACCGCAGAACCTACTGCCAGCTAGCATTTCCAACTAAATGTAATTTGGTTTGTCTTCCGCTGATGTATTTAAAACCAGTTTGATCAAAATATCCATCTTGCTCTAACATGATTCGGACGCTCTTTTTCCATTCCTTAATTTCAACTGCTGCATTTAGTTCAATCGAATAAGCAGTATTATAATACATAGGGTAGTCTCCACTTCCTGGTACGCCATTTTGTTGGTCCCACATTCCGATAGTTGGGCCTGCTGCATGTCCATGCGCCCCGATGGGATGGGTATATATAGTTGCATTGATATTTTCCTTTTTTGCCTGTGCCAATGCATCGGATAAGATTTTGTTTCCTGACTTATTTAAAGCAAACTGATTGGTTAAAATATCTTGTAGTCGATTGCCAACCGCCAATGCATTTTTTAAATAGTCGGGTGCGTCTTTTTCTTCTGGTTTTAAAACATACGCATGTTCTTGTATATCTGAGTTGAGTCTTAAATAAGTGATTCCAAAATCTACATGCAATAAGTCGCCCGGCTGTATGATATTTTTAGGATCATATCCTTTATTACTGAATGCTTTTAAATGGTCAAATTCAACTTGGTCGTTGCGTTGAATTTCAACAGATGGATGAAACCAAGTGCTTAATCCAAGGCTGTTTATTTTTTGGCGATACCACCAAACCAAGTCTTCTGATGTAGTAATACCGGGTGTGATTACTTTACTGCTAAATCCCTCTGCAATAATCGCTTTACTAATTTGTACTACTTGTGGGTAGTATTGCATTTCTCTGGCTGTTCTGGTTTCTAACCATGCTACCCCTAATGGTTCTGCTGAAACCACTTTTGTTTTAAAAGCTGCTGGTAACTTTTGCATAAATTCCTCATAGGCTGTATGGTCTAGCCCATCTGCGTGTCCAAAACTTTTAGAAGTATTAATGCCAATTCTTTTTGGTTGGTGTTTATTTATCAATGCCATTAATGCATCCCACTGATCTGGATATTGTTTCATATCCCATGCGGCTTTGATGGAGCTACCCACATTGTACCTGGCTACTGCCGATTTGGTGTATTCTTTGGTTACTGGATTATAATAAAATACCAACATGGTAGTTCTTCTTGCACTAATCCAAGTGGCAGGCAATAGCGTTCTCACAATTGGATCCTCATTGTATTCCCTGGTAATCATCACCCACATATCTATTCCTGTTCTTTCCATTAACGACGGCAATAAATTATTTAATCGGTCGTCTATAACATCATCAATAATTTTTGCTTGCTCTCTTAATGGTATTACTTGTGCTTGAGTAGTTGAGCCAACTAATCCTGTTAAAACAAAACTCAATGCAATGAGGAGGGTTTTCTTATTCATATTTCCTGCTTTATTCGTTCTTCAATATAACAATTATGTAAATGCAGCCTTAGGGCTTCGCTAAGTTTATTGTATTTTTGTACTTTATACGATTGAATTGCCCAATAAACCCCTTTTATTGAAAAAATTTATTTGCCTTTTACTGTTGATTGCCGGGCAATGGGTATTCAATAATGTAGTGGCTCAAAATATCCCCTTCCCCCAAAAAGATATTAGTGATTTATTGTTTGGATCGAAGAAGCGCATAGCTACAGCGCAAAACGATTCACTGATTCCACGAAAATTCTATACCAGCTTTTTACCTATTCCAGGATATAATCCTGCATTGGGTTTCGTAATAGGTGGGGGAATTAGTACTAGTTTTTTGTCTGGTCAGTCTTCGAGCACTCGTCGTTCTAATATTTTAGCAAACGCCACTATCACTACGCGAAATCAATTCAACCTGAATATTCGCAATATGATTTATTTAAAAGATGATCAATGGGTTTTACAGGGGGATTGGCGCTGGCTTATTTTTTCTCAGCCTACCTATGGCTTGGGGATCAATTTCAACAATGCTTTTAGACCACCAGCAATTGAGCAGCCCATGAAGTTCAATTATATTCGATTTTATCAAACCCTTTATAAAAAAGTATTAGG
>CALRUG020000093.1:0-13189 GCA_943371295.1 Synechococcus sp. UW140
TAGACCCCGTTTTATAAAAGCCTTGAATTTGTTCGTCAGCTGTTATGTTTGGAACTTTGCTCGTTTCATCAATGTTTGCCAATGAATTTAGCTTAAGAGGATTAAGACACCAAACATCAATGTCCTTGCCATAATGTTTGCCCTTGTCATTAGTATCTTCTCTGAAAAAGAGAGAAAATGCTAATGCTGTGATTGCTGATGACGTCCAATCTAAAAGTCTTGTCGGCATACCATAATGTTGCATTAAAAAGAACCATTCAAATGCATTTGAAGCAACAAAATTTCTAGATAAATAAGGGGTCGATTTAGATTTGAAATGCAATAAAAAGCTACTTTCTAATTCACAACTAAAAGGATCCCTAAATATAGAAGGAGTCAAAGTGTATTCAGAATTTTCATGTCCTCGAAACCAAGTAATTTTGAATTCATCATTTATGTTTTTTACAGCCTCAACAAATCCTTTCAAGTCAGTTACTTCAATTATGTTCATACTTTTCATATTTCTAAATAGGTTCTTGCTTACTAAAATTACACCTAGTGTCTTGAACTTGGGGTTGTTGGGAGATAAGTATTCCGTCCGCCGACAACTGAAGCCCAATATTATTTTAATGATGAAGATAAGAACTAAAGCCAAATGATTAACGTCGGGCTTTATCAAAAGCCGAAAGTAGTATACATTTGAAGCAGCATTATCAGTCTGTCGACATAATACAAATGCACTTATTGGGTTTCTTTTCTGTCCTCTGTCATATCACTCAAACTTTTATATACATTAAGCCATTCAGCATATTCATCGTGTGTTTCATATTTGTACCCACGTAAATATTGATGAACAAATTTTCCTGGCGAATCTGACATTTTGAATTTTTCGAAAATACTATGCGGAACATCATAATATAAATAGTATCTAGAACTTACCTTAAACCGAACTACCAAAATCTGTAAGTCTTTTATGTAGTCAATCCACTTGACGTTTGAAGATTTGACTGTAATTCTATTTACAAAACTTTCATCTATTTCATCTATACTTTCATCATAATATTGTTTATAACTCTTCTTTGTCGAAGTTTTATACTGGTAATATGATTGGTAAGTATATTCGAAAGTACTTTGGTCTAAGGAGTCTAAGTTTTCTGATAGAATTTCATAAGCCAAGATAATTTGTTGACTTCTTGATGTGGCTTCTTGCATTGAAATTCCTTTGTTAATAGCAATGTCAGGATGCCATTGAAGCATTAGTCTTTTAAAAATTCTTTTTAATTCATTTAGGTGCAATCCGCCTTGACTTATGCCTAAAATATTTTTTGCCTCATTAGTAGTCATTCGGTTGAGAATAGTTAGTAATAGCAACTCAGATTCAAATATACATCACCCATCATTTCCTATACAAAAAAAGTTACATTGATTCCTTGCCAATTATTGTTCCAATCCATAGCATCCATTAAAGCAGTACTCCTTTTACCTCAAACCCTTCACCTTCTACCTTAAGCCTTTATCCTTCCACCTCCACCCACCATTATTTTCTCCATTCTACACTTTGCATCTGTTAAATCTTTACTTTAGAACCCCTAATTGTTGCTATATGAGAGTTGTACCCTTTATTATCTCTTCGTTACTCACCACCGGTTTGGTGGTAGCACTCAATACACCGTTGCCTTTAAGTACCGGTAAAACACCCAAACTCGGTTATTTTTTGTCGCCCCAACAAGGCTTTTGGCAAAATGCCGAACCTGTAAATGTCGACTTTAATGAAGACTTACAGTTTCAAGGTGTTAAGGGTAAGGTAGATGTCTATTTCGATGAACGTTTGGTACCGCATGTATATGCCGAAAATGAAGGCGATGCCTATTTTGTACAAGGCTACTTGCATGCAAGGTTTCGCCTTTGGCAAATGGATTTTCAAACCTATGCCGCCGGGGGCCGATTATCAGAAATTATGGGTGCCAAGCGGGGCACTACCGATTTCTTAAAAATCGACCAATTCTTTCGTCGGGTAGGGATGGTGTTAGGTGCCGAAAAATCTTTAGTAGAGATGGAAGCCAACCCCATCACCAAATCGAGTATGGATGCTTATACCGCAGGTGTTAATGCCTATATCGAAAATTTGAAGCCATCCGAAATTCCGCTAGAATATAAATTACTCGACTATCAGCCCGAAAAATGGACCAATTTAAAATCGGCCTTATTCTTAAAATATATGTCATGGGATTTGGCTGGCGCCGAATGGGATTTTGAAATGAAGAATGCGGTAAAAGCCTTGGGCAGTCAGTTGTTCGAACAATTGTATCCCACCATTCAAGATACTTTAGATCCTATCATTCCTAAAGGAACAGCGTTTGAACCACCTGCCATTAATGTGAAGGCACCAGCGGATGCAGATTCTGTCTATTATTCTAACCAACCGAAAGATAGTGGGGTAGTAGCATTTACTGAACCTCGGCCCGACGAAGCCAACGGCAGTAATAACTGGGCGGTTGGTGGAAGCAAAACCAAAAGCGGTCGTCCTATTCTGTGCAACGATCCGCATTTGGGTTTAAACTTACCATCGTTATGGTACGAGATACAAATTAGTACACCTAATTTCAATGCCTATGGCGCATCATTTCCTGGTACGCCATCTGTCATCATTGGCTTTAATGATAGTTGTGCCTGGGGCTTTACCAATGCCATGAGAGATGTGAGAGATTTCTACGAAATCACTTTCAAAGATTCTACCATGCAGTCGTATTGGTTTAATGGTAATTGGACACCTACTGAGTTTAGAGAAGAGGTAATTAAGATTAAAGGCGAGCCGGATAAAGTAGAAAAAATTGCTATGACTGTTTTTGGTCCGGTGATGTACGACCGTAGTTTTGAGAACCGCAGTAAAGATGGTAAATACTATGCTTGCCGTTGGAAAGCTCATGATGCCAGTAACGAGCTGCTGACCTTTAATCGGTTAAACCACGCTAAAAATTATTACGATTATGTAGAAGCCATTTCTACTTTTCAATGTCCGGGACAGAACATGTTGTTTGCCAGTAAATCGGGAGACATAGCCATTCGTCAGCAAGGACAATTTCCTGCAAAATGGCGTCGCCAAGGCGATTTCCCCATGCCGGGTAACGATAGTAGTTACATGTGGCAAGGATTAATTCCATTGAAAGAAAATCCGCAAATGGTGAATCCCGAAAGAGGCTTTGTAAGTAGTGCCAATCAGTTGCCGGTAGATGCTACTTATCCTTACTACATGGGTGGTTCTTATCCGCCGTATCGTGGGTTAATCATCAACCGAAAACTAGCGGCCATGAGTAATATTACCGCAGCCGATATGCAATTGTTGCAAACCGATAATTATAATGTGTTTGCTGAAATGGCCCGACCGGTTTTATTGAAACACCTCGATGCTTTATCGCTTTCAGCGGAAGAAAAGAAGTATGTAGATGTGATGAGAAATTGGAATTTGCGGAATGATATTGGCGAAACCGGTATTAGTGTTTTTAAAGCCCTTTGGGATAGTTTAGAAATAGAAATCTATGAAGATGAAATTACCCAAGCTAAACTGCTGATGAAGTGGCCAGATGAAAGTACCTTATTAGAAGGGTTGTTGAAAAATGATTCTACTTACACATTTGCCGATAACATCACCACTTTTCAAAAAGAAACAGTAGCCGATCAAATTAAAAGAGCCATTGCTAAAGCTGCACCTGCACTAGCCAAGCTTGAAAAAGAAGGCAAATTGGCTTGGGGTAAATGTAAAGACAGCGGTATTCAACACTTAACAAAAGTACCGGCACTCTCTAGGCTACATTTGCCCATCGGTGGTGGTGAACATATCATCAACGCTACAAAACAATACCATGGTCCTAGTTGGCGAATGATTGTGCACCTTACCGATAATATTGAAGCGTATGGTGTTTATCCCGGCGGTCAAAGTGGTAATCCGGGAAGCAAGTATTACGATACGTTTGTAGATAGTTGGGCGGCGGGTAAATATTATCCTCTCTTATTTGTAGATAAGAAAACCGCTAAACAGCCCGGAAGAATGAAATGGTTTATGACATTTACTCATACTTAATCACATTTGATATGAAATTTTTTGCTGCACTTCTATTAACCGCTCTATTAGGCTTTGCTGCGCCATTGTTTGGTCCTTGGTGGGCTTTTGCCTTAACCGCTGCAGTGGTAGCGGTGGCTATTCATCAAAAACCCGGTAAAGCTTTCTTAGCCGGATTTCTAGGCTTGTTTTTACTGCATTTGGTATTGGCTTGGTTGAAAGATTCGGCCAATGAACATATTTTATCCATCAAAATTGCTCATGTGCTTCCCTTAGGTGGTTCTTGGATTGCTTTATTGTTGGTAACCGCTTTTATTAGTGGCCTAGTAAGTGGTTTGGCGGCATTAAGCGGCAGTTATTTAAGAAAGAAATCAGATTAACAACTGCTGTGGCACCGTTTTAAGTTGTATATCCTCTTCTCTCCCATGGGAAGGGGATTTTTATTAGCACTTGGCTCAACATTTTGTTGTTCAACCCTGGGCTTAAAGTGGATAAATAAGGGAATATTTTAGCCCGTAAACGGGTTTAAAAACGTACATTCGCCACCATTCAAAAAAGTAATACAACACAATACAGATAAGGACAATGAGCGAAGAACAACAACCCATAGACAATGCACAGCAAAAGGCTTATGGTGCAGATAGTATTCAAGTATTAGAAGGATTAGAAGCGGTAAGAAAAAGACCTGCTATGTATATTGGTGATGTAGGTGTAAAAGGCCTTCACCACCTGGTGTACGAAGTGGTAGATAATAGTATTGATGAAGCCCTTGCAGGATACTGTAAAAACATCACCGTAACTATTCATACCGATAATAGCATTAGTGTACAAGATGATGGTCGTGGTATTCCAACCGCCATGCACACCAAAGAAAAGCGTTCGGCACTTGAAGTGGTAATGACGGTATTACATGCCGGTGGTAAATTTGATAAAGGCTCTTACAAAGTGAGTGGTGGTTTGCACGGTGTGGGTGTAAGTTGCGTTAACGCTTTAAGTACCAAACTGCATGTAACAGTAAATAGAGACGGTAAAACCTTTGAACAAGAGTATGCAACAGGTATTCCGCAATATCCGGTTAGGGAAATTGGCGTAAGCGATACAACCGGTACTAGAGTGCATTTTTGGCCCGATTATTCCATTTTCATTGTATCGGTATATAATAGAGAAATCTTAGAAGGAAGGCTGAGAGAATTGGCCTATTTGAACCGTAAAATCAATATTACCCTTAATGATTTAAGAGAAGTAAATGAAGATGGTACTACCTACAGCAAAAACTTCTACAGCGATGGCGGTATTGTGGAGTTTGTAGAAATGTTGGATAAAAGCAGCAATCGTACCCCATTAATTGGTCAGACCCTTTATTTTGAAGGGCATGATGCCAATTCTAATGTGGCGGTAGAAGTTGCCATGACGTATAATGATGACTTTAAGGAGCATATTTTCAGCTACGTTAATAATATCAATACCATTGAAGGTGGAACCCATGTTACCGGTTTCAGACAAGCTTTAACAAGGGTATTTAAAGCCTACGGCGATAAAGAAGGCTTATTTGAAAGAGCAAAAGTAGAGATTGAAGGAGACGACTTTAGAGAAGGATTGAGTGCTATTATTTCGGTAAAAGTACCCGAACCACAGTTCGAAGGACAAACCAAAACCAAATTGGGTAATAGCGATGTTGCCGGTACTGTTCAAGTAACCGTTGCCCGTGCATTAGAAGCTTATTTAGAAGAAAATCCTAAAGAAAGTAAGAACGTTATTTCTAAAATCATCCTTGCGGCACAGGCCCGTGTTGCGGCTAAAAAAGCAAGGGAGATGGTGCAACGCAAAACCGTTTTAACAGGCGGTGGTTTGCCGGGTAAATTGGCCGATTGCAGCGAAAAAGATCCTGAAAAATGCGAATTATACTTGGTGGAAGGAGATAGTGCCGGTGGTACTGCCAAGCAAGGCCGTGATAGAAGTTATCAAGCTATTTTACCATTGAGAGGTAAAATTTTGAACGTTGAAAAAGCGATGGAACATAAGATTTACGAGAATGAAGAAATCCGTAATATGTTCACCGCAATGGGTGTAACCATTGGTACACCTGACGATCCTAAGGCTTTGAATATGACCAAACTACGTTACCATAAATTGGTTATCATGACCGATGCCGACGTAGATGGTAGTCACATTGCAACGCTGATCCTAACCTTTATTTTCAGATACATGAAAGCATTGGTAGAGCATGGCTATGTCTATATTGCTCAACCGCCTTTGTATTTAATTAAGAAGGGAAAAGAGCAGGCTTATGCTTATAATGAGGAGCAACGTAAAGCCTTAATTGAAAAAATTGGTGGTGGAAAAGATGATAGTGTTACTACCCAACGATACAAAGGTTTGGGTGAAATGAACGCCGATCAATTATGGGAAACTACGATGGATCCTAGTCGTCGTACCTTAAAAAGAGTAACCATCGAAAGTGCTGCCGAAGCCGACCGTGTGTTTAGTATGTTAATGGGTGATGATGTAGCACCACGTAGAGAGTTTATTGAAACCCATGCTAAATATGCTAAGATTGACGTGTAGGTAATAATTTTAAGTGGATTTTTTACTGAGAAGGGGTTGCCATGGCAACCCCTTTTTTTTTGAATTTTAAGTCATTGAAATTCAAATATTTGAGTGCTTCATCCCATTTTTTGACGGTTTCATCCCATTTTTATACAATCCTTAACATTTTCTCTATATTTATCGTCTAGAATACTTGAAGCAACCAAAACAAACGCTCAATTATTCATTAGCCAAATTCTATGAATGCCACACTGTTGGGTTGTCCCGCCCCTGTGTATTAGATTAACAGTTTCAATTTTACTGAAAAACAACATGTTTGACTAAGGCATAAACTGTCTTAGGTGATTTATTTATGAATTTTTATACTGAAATAAAATACGCTCCAATGACAAAGCAATGGCCATCTTTTGTTAAGGTACTTTTTGCAGCTACCTTGTTTTTCTGTTTTGCCAACAATACAAAGGCACAACAAGTAATAGACCAAGATGCAAGTTATTACCAGCAAAAAGCCCAACTAGCTGCTGCAAGCCAACGTGTAGCAACCAATAGTGGTTCTCCACTGATTAAAGCGCCAACTCCGCTTGGTAAAAAAGGTACTAAAGCCGGTACTGTGGTGTACGATGCAAGTGGCACACCTGAATCAGCTGCACGGTCGGCGAATTATACCGGCAATTGTACTTTAATACCTAGAACCGGTACAGGTTGGACTGCCATAACTAGATGTGATGACTGCTTTCAGCAGGTTGCTTTGCCATTTACATTTACGTATTATGGCCAAAATTATAATCAGGTATTTATTTCCACCAATGGTGTATTAAGTTTTACACAAGGTGTCTCCGCTTATGTCGGAACGCCTTTTCCTGCTTCCGGGTTTGGACCATTAATTGCAGGTTTTTGGGGAGATGCTGATACAAGAGGTTTAACAGGTTTAAGTCAGTCAAGTTCTAATCAAGTATTTTACAAAATAGAGCCTCAGCGTTTAATTGTATATTGGGATAGTGTTGGTAGATATCCTTCAGATAACTCATTGAGAAATTCCTTTCAAGTTATAATTAGTTCAAACGGAAATCTAGGTGTTTCAAGTGGTGGATCAGGTTTACCTGGCAATGTTGCTATCATACATGGTGAAATGAATTGGGTACTTGGCACTGCTAGTCCAGCCACAGCAGTTGCGAATGTTGGTTTTGATGCCGGTGATGGGATTAATTTTTTTAACCAAGCATTGATAACTCAAGCCGGAACAGGGTCGAGTAACATCAATTCATTAGATAGTAGTTGTCGTACTTATCGAGTACTTAGTCCAAATTTTCCACCCAAATTCAATAATCTACCTACCAATAATTTAGTAACCGTTAATTGTGGTCAAACAACCACTTTAAACTTTACTGTTACTGCTCCGGAAACGACTCAAACCAGTAACCTAAGTTTTAGTAATCCCTCCAATATTTGTGGTATTACTACAAATATTACGAATAATAATACTGCAACTGTCTCGGGTTCTATTACCATTGTCGGACAAGCCTGTAACGTAGGTACAAACACAGTAACTTTTACTTCGTCCGATAATGATCCGGAAGATCCTCAAACAACAACTTATGCATTGCAGGTAAATGTCGTTGCTCCTACACCTACAATTAGTTCAGTTTCACCTTTGAATGCAGTAGGCGGTACCAATGTTACCATTACAGGTACAAATTTTGGTACAACAGGCAATACCGTTACTATTGGAGGTATTAATATGCCAATAGTGACACAATCTGCAACATCAATCGTTGCTACTTTACCATCCGGACCTTGTAATGGAAACATTGTAGTAAGAAATAATTGCGGTGCTTCATCTACCGGATTTTTTTACACCCTCTCAGTTGTTCCTTCAATTGTAAGTGTATCACCGTCCAATGCAGCACCCGGCTCAAGTGTTGTAATAAGTGGTACTAATTTTTCAAGCACTGGAGCTACCGTAACTATTGGTGGTTTTAATATGCCGATTGTTACACAGTCTGCAACAAGTATTACAGCCACACTACCAGCTGGGGTTTGTAACGGAAATATAGTTGTGCGGAATGCATGCGGTACTTCTTCTGCAGGTTTTGCTTATACGTTATCTGTTATTCCAACGATAGTTAATGTGTCGCCATTAAATGCAAATGGTGGTGCTAGTATTACTATTAGTGGTACAAATTTTTCTACTTCCGGAAATGTAGTAACCATTGGTGGTATAAATATGCCAATTATGGTGCAATCAGCAACCAGCATTGTGGCTGAGTTGCCTTATGATATTTGTGGTGGAGACATTATAGTGAGAAATAATTGTGGAAGTACCTCTAATCCAGTTAACTACACGTTAGCTACTGTGCCAACTATTGTAAGTATTTCTGCTTCCGGATCAACACCCGGCTCTACGCTTGTTATCAGTGGTACTAAGTTTTCTGCTACAGGTAATACCGTAAGTATTGGCGGTTTTAATATGCCAATCACTTCGCAATCATCAACAAGTATTACTGTTACAATTCCGGTAACAGGTCTTTGTTCTGGTAATATTGTGGTGACCAATAATTGTGGTAATAGTTCAAATGGGTTTGCATTTACATTATCATTAATTCCAACTATTGTTAGTGTAACACCAAGTAATGCTGTTGCTGGATCTACTGTCACTATCAGTGGTACTAATTTTGGCACATCTGGAAATTCAGTCACAATCGGTGGCGTAAATATGCCTATAGTTACACAATCTGCAACAAGTATAACCGCTACTTTACCCTCTGGCATTTGTAACGGTAACATTGTTGTAACTAATAATTGTGGTAGTAGTTCTAACGGATTTGCATACACATTATCCGTTATGCCAACAATTGTGAGTGTATCTCCAACTAATGGGGCACCCGGTTCAACGATAGTAATCAGTGGTACTAATTTCGGATCAACCGGTAATACGGTAACTATTGGTGGTGTAAATATGCCAATTGTAACACAATCAGCAACAAGTATTACAGCCACCATTCCAAACAATGTATTAAATGGCAATATTGTAATTACCAATAATTGTGGTACTTCTTCTTCCGGATTCGCTTATACGGTTAATGTGCCTTTGGCAACTGCTTTACATTTTGATGGTATTAATGACAGAGTAAACTTTGGTAATCCTGCATTAACCAACATAACTACTCAATCACTCACCCTTCAAGCAACAGTTTACCCAACTGGTAACGGATCTGGTGGTTCGACAGGAGATGGTGGAATCATCATCAACAAAGAAGGTGAATATGAAATTGCCCGTTGGGGAGATGGCACATTGAGATATGCTTTGGCAAATAGTAGTCCGGCCTGGAATTGGATAAATACCGGCTATGTTTTGCCATTGAATACATGGTCTGATATTAGCCTGGTTTACAATAGGTCAACCAACCAAATTCTGACTTTTGTAAACGGTACTCAAGTTCATACATTAAGTGGCTTTGGTGATATAGGAGATGCAGATGCAAGTGATGAATTGTGGATTGGTGGTCGATCAGTTTTAGGAGGAACACAGTTCTTTAATGGTATAATAGATGAAGTAAGAATTTGGAATAGAGCATTATGTGGCGGCGAAATTAATGTGAACCGCAGTTGTGAGCTTTCTGGTCTACAAGCAGGATTAGTCGCTTATTATAAGTTGAATCATGGTTATGTAAACTTTAATAATGCAGGAACTATAACTGCTACTGATGCCAGTGGAAATAATTATAATGGTACGTTAGAAAACTTTGCATTAACCGGTACAACTTCTAATTGGACGAACGGTACAGTAACCGGTACATGTAGCAATTTTATAGCCCCAACAGCTACAATAACAGCCGGTGGACCAACAACATTCTGTACCGGAGGTTCAGTAACCTTAACTGCAAGTTCCGGAGCAAGTTACTTATGGAGTAATGGTGCAACAACACAAAGCATAACGGTAACAGCTGCTGGTAGCTATACTGTTCGGGTAACGAATGCAAGTGGTTGTCCCGCAACATCTGCTGCAACAACAATTACTGTAAATCCATTGCCTACTGCTATTATTTCTGCTGGTGGACCAACCACATTTTGTGCAGGTAGTTCCGTAACACTAACTGCAAGTTCCGGAGCAAGTTATTTGTGGAGTAATGGTGCAACAACACAATCAATTAATGTAACAACTTCTGGTACATATACAGTTAGTGTTACTTCTGCTTCTGGTTGTTTGGCAACATCTGCTCCAACAATAATAACAGTAAATCCTTTGCCAACCATTACCTGTCCTTCAAATATTACCGTAAATGCAACAACAGGTCAATGTGGTGCTAATGTAACTTTTAGCGCTGCTACGGCAACAGGTATACCAACACCAACCATTGCTTATTCTCATGCATCCGGTAGTTTCTTTGATGTTGGTACAACGACTGTTACTGCAACTGCTAGTAATAGTTGTTCAACCGTTTCTTGTACGTTTACTGTAACCGTTGTGGATAATCAAGCACCGGCTATAACTTGTCCTGCAAACATTAGTTTAATTGCCACAAGTGCTGCCGGGGCAGTTGCAACATATACAGCTCCTGTAGGAACAGATAATTGTAGTAGTGTAACAACAACAAGAACTTCAGGTTTAGCAAGTGGCTCAACCTTCCCGATAGGAACAACAACAGTAACTTATACTGCAACAGATGCAGCCGGTTTATCAACGAGTTGTTCATTCACCGTAACTGTATCAGGACTTGCTCCTCAAATTGTTTGTCCTTCAAATATTACGGTAAATAATACACCAGGTGTATGCGGAGCCAATGTTAGCTTCACAGCAACTGAATCAACGGCTATACCTGCATCTACTATAACATATAGCCATGCACCGGGTAGTTTCTTCCCAGTTGGCACAACAACCGTAACAGCTACAGCAACAAATGCAGTAGGTACATCAAGCTGTACATTTACTGTAACAGTAGTAGATAATCAACCGCCTATAATTGTTTGTCCCGCAAATATTTCAGTAAACGTTGATAATAATTTATGTGGAGCAAATATTACAGTGCCAGCATTATCAGTTACAGAAAATTGTAATGCTTCTGTAATGTTGGGAAATGCACTTGCATTTAATGGTAACAATTATGTAGATCTTAATAATCTAAATTTCATTAGTGCTGGCGGCGGTAAATACACTATCGAAATGTGGGTGAAAATGAATAGTTATAATCCTAGTTATACATATCTGTTCGGTGATGAGCAAAATGCAAATAGGGGAATATTGTTTGAAATAAGCCCTTCTGGTTATATTACAACTTTCCATCCAAATGTTGGACGAGTTACAAGTACCAATATTCAAGTGCCGTTGAATACATGGACACATGTTGCATTAGTGCAAGATGGTTCAACTGTTCGTTCTTATGTCAATGGAATTGCCGATGCTACTTTGCTAACTGGTGCAAATCTTCATGTAGAAACAGCTAATTCTACTAATGTGGGAAGATTTCCGCTTGTCGGAAGGTTCTTAAATGGAACAATAGATGAATTAAGAATATGGAGTGACGCAAGAACAGGTGTCCAATTATCCGCAAATAGAAATATTCAACTAAGTGGCAGCGAATCTGGTTTATATGCTTATTATAATTTTAATCAGGGAATAGCTAGTGGATCGAATCCAGGAATTAGTAATTTACTGGATACAGCCCCTTCCGGAGGAAATAATAATGGCACATTAATTGGCTTCTCATTGTCAGGTAGTGCTTCAAACTGGGTAAGTGGAATTCCGGTTCCCGGATTAAACATTGCTAATAGTTTTAATAGCACTTCAAATGCTTCAGGGTTTTATCCTGTTGGAACTACGAATGTAACATGGACAGTAACAGATGCAGCAGGAAACTCAAGCAATTGTACATTTACAGTTAACGTAGCAGATAATCAACCACCAGTATTAGTAGGTGTACCTGCTAATGCAACTGTAGAATGCGATGCAGTACCTGCAGCCGTAACAGTAAGTGCAACGGATAATTGTACGACATCTGCTGTGAGCTATACGGAAACAAGAACCAATGGTGATTGTCCAAGTAGATATACATTAACAAGAACATGGAGCACAACTGATGCTTCTAACAATACAACAACAGCAACGCAAATCATCACCGTACAGGATACACAAGCTCCTCTATTAAGTGCAGCGCCTGCTAATACAACAGTAGAGTGTAATGCGGTTCCTGCAGCTGCTCCTTTAACAGCTTCAGATAATTGTGATAATGCACCTGTGGTAACTTATGCAGAAACAAGAACCAATGGTAATTGTCCAAGCAACTATACGTTAACCAGAGTGTGGACTGCAACTGATGCTTGTGGTAATACATCAAGCAAAACACAAGTTATCACTGTACAAGATACGCAAGCACCAACGTTAAGTGCAGCACCAGCTGATGTAACAGTAAGTTGCGATGCGGTACAAGAACCTGCTACTTTAACTGCGACTGATAATTGTGATGTTGAACCTGTAGTTACTTTTAATCAAGTAAGTACTCGTAATGCAGATGTAAACAATGCAGCGCATTACAATTACACGATTACCAGAACATGGACGGCTACAGATGCTTGTGGAAATACATCAAGCAAGACACAAACGATAACAGT
>CALRUG020000094.1:0-12792 GCA_943371295.1 Synechococcus sp. UW140
GGCCAACAACCAGATAACTATATTGGACTTGAAGATGCAACCATAATTGGTATAGGTGATCCAAATTCAAATGGCAGATGGAACGATGTACCAGTATCAGATAGTTGGAGACATATTTTGGAAATTCCAAACATTGGAGGTGTAAGGCAACAGTCTGGAGGTATTGCAAGTGGTAGCGCCTTCCCACTAGGAACTACTACCAATACTTATATTAACACCAATGCAAATGGGGTTATAAGTACTTGTAGCGTGAACATTACAGTAATAGATAGCATTGCACCAACTGTTGTTTGCCAACCAATTACTGTTGTATTAGACAATAGCGGAACGGCTACCATTACTGCCTCACAAGTAAACAATGGCAGCACAGATAATGTGGGCATCGTAACAGCAACCTTGAGTAAGTCTACATTCAATTGTTCAGACTTGGGTAATTCAGCAATGAACTTTACCCAAACTCCTGATGTAGTTGTATCGAATAATACTGCTAGCTTACCATTGGGTAACAGTGCAAGAACCATTAGTGCCTGGATCAATCCAAGTGTAATACACAACAACTGGGGAATTATTGGTTATGGTCAGGGAGCTGTTCAAGGTGCTAACGCGAATGGTGAATTATTTGCCATCGGTTTACAAAGTGGTAATCGATTAACTTTCTGGGGATCATATGCAGACTATATTTCACCAGCAGTTGTTCCGCTTAATACTTGGACTTATGTAGCTGTAACATTTGATGGTGTCAATGGGGTGCTATATATGAATGGGCAGTCTTATCCATTTACGCCAAGCGCATCTCTTGGTTGGTCTATCAATACACCAGCAAGTAAGTTCTTTGTAGGTGCAGAAACAACAGATAATGGTCAAACTTATAGATCTCAATACGAAGGTTCAATAGATGATGTAAAAGTATATAGCAGGGCATTATCACCTTCGGAGATTGCTTCAGATATGCAAGGCACAACCCAAGGTAATCTGGTATTGAATTATACGTTTGGGGAGGGATTGGGATCGGCTATTAACGATGCCGCGAACAATAACAACCCGGCTACTTTAATCAATGGTAGTGCATCCAATTGGATCAATAGAAATGTAGTGACTACTATCCTAACATTAACCGATGCAGCTGGTAATGTTTCCGCTTGCACAGCAGTTGTAAACGTAACGGACCCAGGTGCATATTGCGCAGTATCAGGTGCAACAGTGGTGAATACGGCTAAAGTGGTACCATTGGCAGAGTTGATTAGCCCAATTGAAAAATCTAAAGTATATCCGAATCCTGCAACAGACAAGATTGTGGTAGAAACCAAAAATGATATTGAATCTATTAAGCAAATATTTTTAGTAGATTTAGTAGGAAGAATTTCGCCACAACGGAATACCAGATTGATTTCGAAAAATAGAATTGAAATGGAAATATCTCATTTACAAAAAGGTGTTCATTATATTAAAGTGATGAGCAAGAAAGGTATTGAGATATTAACCTTCATCAAACTATAAACCAACTAATAGCATTTGTAATTATGATAATAAAAAGGATTTTAGTTGTACTATTTTTAATACCATTTACAACTGCATTTTCACAAAAAGAAAACAATATAACATTTACTAAAGCAGACACAAGTAGGATCAACCTACTTTTGTCTGCGAGTAAAAGTAATTTTAGCAAGGCACCTGATTCGGCTATATTAATTGCTACCCAAGCGAAAGACTTGGCAGAAAAAGTGAATTACAAAGAAGGGCTGGCCACTGCGTTGAAAAATATTGGTATTGGCTATTATTACCAAGGTAAAGATGTAGAAGCATTAAATTATTGGAAACAGTCTTTAGAAATATTTAAGTCAATCAAAGATGAAGTAGGCGCTTCTAATATTCTCAATAATATTGGAGCTATTTATTTTAACCAAAAG
Source organism: Synechococcus sp. UW140 (assembly GCA_943371295.1). GTDB lineage: Bacteria > Bacteroidota > Bacteroidia > Chitinophagales > Chitinophagaceae > Sediminibacterium. The sequence continues at coordinate 1,908 of CALRUG020000094.1, forward strand.
GATTTGACCAATGCTCTGGATTATTATTTACAATCTTTAAGACTAGCAGAAAAAACAAAAGATAAGCTGAGAATATTAACTGCCCTCAATAATATTGGTGGTGTATATTTTGAGAAGCCAGCCACACACGATAAAGCACTTACTTATTTCTTAAAATCATTGCCTTTAAGTGAAGAAATAAAAGACACAGAATCATACGGAACCACCGCTGCCAATTTAGGAGAAATCTATTATGTAAGAAAGCAAGACAGCTTGGCATTGTTTTATTTCAATAAAGCAGTAAAAGCATTTAATGATTCAGAGAACAGTCCATACGCGTACAATAATCTAGGAAAAGTATACGACAGACAACGAAGATTTGATCTCGCTATATTTTATCATCGAAAAGCATTAGATATTGCCAGAAAATTAAACGGCACATTAGACATTGTACAATCCTTGATGGGCTTAGCTAAAACCAATATCTCAAAAAAGAATTGGCAAGAAGCATTGAGCTATTTAAAAGAAGCAGAAAAACTGGCAGTTAAACACCAATACTCAGGAGAGCTAAAGAATGTATACGAGTCTTTTGCCAATGTGTACAATCAAACAAGCGATTATAAAAACGCATATGTGTATCAATATAAGTATGCAGCCATAAAAGATACGTTATACAATATTGAAACAGATAAGAAATTAGGAACATTACAATTTGATTTTGAGATACAAAAGAAACAAAGTGAAGTAGATTTATTAACCAAAGACAATCAGTTACAAGAAGAAAATTTAAAACGCCAAAAGTTTGCAAAGAATGCGATTTTAGTGGGACTCTTTTTGATCATGATTATTGCGGCTATTCTTTACAGAAACTATCGAAGAAAAGTAAAAACAAATCAATTACTAGATAAACAAAAAGCAGAAATTGAAGGGTTGCTCTTAAATATTTTACCCGCAGAAGTAGCCAAAGAATTACAAGAAACCGGAGAAGCAGAACCAAGACATTACGACGAAGTATCGGTGTTATTCAGCGATTTTAAAGGGTTTACACACCATGCTGAAAAACTAAGTCCGCAAGAATTGGTGAAAGAATTAAATGCTTGCTTTATTGCATTTGATGAAATTATTGTGAAACACAATCTCGAAAAAATCAAAACAATTGGAGACGCATATATGTGCGCAGGAGGAATACCTCTTGAAAGGAGTGGACATGTTTCAAGTATGGTAAAAGCGAGTTTAGAAATACAAGAGTGGATTAAATACAATAATGCTAAAAGAAATGAACAAGGACTACCACCTTGGGATTTAAGAATAGGCATCCATGTAGGGCCTGTTGTGGCAGGCGTGGTAGGAAAAAAGAAATACGCATATGATATCTGGGGAAGTACAGTGAATATTGCCAGCAGACTTGAGAGCAGTGGAGAGCCAGGCAGGGTCAATATTTCATCTGCTATTTATGAAATCATCAAAGACGAATACCCTTGTTCTCACCGCGGAAAAATCTACGCGAAAAATGTGGGGGATATTGATATGTATTTTATAGATTAGAACAATTCCATACTAGTCATAGTGAAAGCGGCATTGAAGTACAATGCATTTTTGATCAATCCCTTTCTTCCCTTCCACTTTATAAACCAATCGATGTTCACCAGAAATTCTTCTAGACCAAAATCCCTTTAAATCATACTTTAAAGGCTCTGGTTTTCCTGTTCCTTTAAAGGGAGTCTTTTTGATTTCATTCAACAACTCTTTTATTTTAATTACAATATCAGTATCTATTTCAATCCAATATTGAAAGTCTTCCCACCCATTTTCCGTGAATTCAAAATGCATAACTATAAATCAAATTTTCGGGTTTTCCCTTTTTCCAATTGATTGATAGATTCACGAAGTCTGTTTCTATTTGTAACGGTAGACAATAAGTGACCTGTTTCTGTAAGAGAATTATATTCTTTAAGAGAAAGAATTACAACGGCTTCTTCTTCTGATGTTCTAGATACAATGATCGTATCGGAAGATTTACTAACATCATCCAAATACTTTTTCATGTTATTTCTTAATTGAGAGATAGAAACTGCTTGCATAACTGTTTATTGTACTCATAAATGTACGATATTTTGTACATAAAATACTTTCAGTATATTTTTTCTCCCCCTTTTCATTTTCGCAGTCCCACAATAGCCGCTAATTCAGTCACTTGCGGAAAGTTCAAAAAAGGGCATAAAAAAACAGTCCCGAAAAAATCGAGACTGTTCAAATTATATAGAGAAATTAGCTAAAGGGGTCAAAGCCACCGCGCAATCAAAGCGCTTACAACTCCACAGCACCCTCTACCAACACCGTTGCTTTGTTGTTGATGACTTCAACAAAACCACTTTGGATAGAATAGCTTTCTACTTCTTTTTTATCCTTCAAAATCTTTAGGTTACCCTTACCCAAGGCACTTACCAATGGAGCGTGCTTGTCGAGTATTTCGAATAAACCACTGATACCGGGCAATTGTACACCGTACACTTCGCCGCTGTATAGTTTTTTCTCAGGAGTTAATATTTCTAAAATCATAAATTATCCTTTTGCAGCTTCCATCATTTTCTTACCCTTTTCAATTGCATCATCAAGTGTACCCACTAAGTTGAATGCAGCTTCAGGATACTCATCCACTTCACCATCCATGATGGCGTTGAAACCTTTGATGGTATCTTCAATGCTAACGAATACACCTTTCAAACCAGTGAACTGTTCAGCAACGTGGAAAGGCTGAGATAAGAAACGTTGTACTTTACGAGCACGTTGAACGGTCATTTTATCTTCGTCACTTAATTCATCCATACCAAGGATGGCGATGATATCTTGAAGTTCCTTATAACGCTGAAGAATTAATTTAACACGGTTAGCAGTATCGTAATGCGCATCACCTACAATAGCAGGAGTTAGGATACGAGAAGTAGAATCCAATGGATCCACCGCAGGATAGATACCTAAGTCAGCAATCTTACGGCTTAATACTGTTGTAGCATCTAAGTGAGCGAAAGTAGTTGCAGGAGCAGGGTCAGTCAAGTCATCCGCAGGTACGTAAACCGCCTGTACAGAAGTGATTGAACCATTCTTAGTTGAAGTGATACGCTCTTGCATCAATCCCATTTCAGTTGCAAGGGTTGGTTGGTAACCTACCGCAGAAGGCATACGACCTAACAAAGCAGATACTTCAGAACCAGCTTGAGTGAAACGGAAGATATTATCTACGAAGAACAAGATGTCCTTACCTTTTCCAGTACCATCTCCATCACGGAAATATTCAGCGATAGTTAAACCACTCAAAGCCACACGAGCACGTGCACCTGGAGGTTCATTCATTTGACCAAATACGAAAGTAGCTTTAGAATCTTTCAATCCTTCCATATCTACTTTAGATAGATCCCATCCACCTTCTTCCATGCTGTGTTTGAAAGCATCACCATATTTCATGATACCTGCCTCAATCATCTCACGCAACAAGTCGTTACCCTCACGAGTACGCTCACCCACACCAGCAAATACAGAAAGACCACCGTGGCCCTTCGCGATATTGTTGATTAATTCTTGAATCAATACGGTTTTACCTACACCCGCACCACCAAACAAACCAATCTTACCACCCTTTGCATAAGGCTCAATCAAGTCGATTACCTTAATACCGGTGAATAAAATTTCTGTTGCAGTACTTAAGTTTTCAAATAATGGTGGCTTATTGTGAATAGGACGACCATTTACTTTGCTTAATTGAGGAAGACCGTCAATTGCGTCTCCAGTTACATTAAACAAACGACCGTTGATACCTTCACCCACAGGCATTGCAATAGGAATACCTGTATCTACTACAGCCATACCTCTTACTAAACCTTCAGTACCGTCCATCGCAATGGTACGTACACTGTCTTCACCTAAGTGCTGTTGCACTTCTAGTACCAGCTTATCGCCGTTTTCTTTGGTTATCTCTAAGGCATTGTAGATTTCAGGCAAAGTGCTGTCCTGAAAATGAACGTCTACAACCGCACCAATAATTTGTTTAATCTTCCCTGTTGTTGCCATAAATGGTTGATTTGGCCGCAAAGGTAAGGGTAAGGAGCAAAAAAAAGCGAGAGAACTAGTCCTTTTTTTTCTTGAATAGAGAAAAGAGGGATTGGGCCACCGGAACCAGTTTCAAAATATTCCAAGCTCCGCTAAGGGTAGCAGTATTTAGAATAGCCGGTACAATTGCCCCAGAAGCCTGTTTAAACAGCTGTCCAGGTACTTTTCCGGCTAAATTAGCCAGTTCTTTTTCCTGATCGGCCACCTGCCCTTTCAGTTGCTCCATTGCATACTGTAGGTCGGCTTGGTTCTTAATAGGTTGAATGGTATAACGGGGCATTATTGAAGCGTATAAGGGGTATTAGTTAAATAAATTTTTGATGATTGAATCTACTACCAGGCTGGCCAATTTTTTACGGAATAATACAATTATTATTAAGAGTCCTATAAAAAAAGCGGCCACATAACCAAAACCTTTGACTAAACTGCCAGTTAGATCGGTCAAATAATAGGCGGCCATAATCCCCCCAAAAACCAAAGCAAATGCAAAAATGGTAGCAATTAGGGTGAGCACCACCACCGAAGCCATTTTCTGGCTGACCTGCTGGGTTACTTGCATTTTAGCCAAAAGGATTCGATTGGCTATATAAGCTTCTAATTCCTTCTTGGCGTTTCCAAAAAAATCTTCCGATTCAGACATAAAAAATAATTAAAGTGCAGTTCAATCAAAAGACTAAGCTTCGGCAATTTTTTGTTCCAATTCTTTCACCAAGTTTTTTGCTTTAACCAAGAGTTCATCAACGCCTTCTTTAACATGACCATAGCCCTCTTGTGCTTCCTCTTTCAAGTGATCTGCTTCTATATTCAAGCTGGCCATTAACTCTTTGCCCTTATCGGTGTTTAAATAAAGCGCCAAAGCAGTTCCTGCAAGGGCACCGAGCAACAAACCTGAAATGAATTTACTGTTCTCGCTCATAAATAATACATTTGATACAAGTTACAACAAATGCAGCAAGAACATAAAATAAACCGTTATATCTTTCTGGGAGTTATCCTGATTTTTGCAGGATTCTTATTCTATACACTGCAACAATTTTTCACTGCATTTTTAGCAGCAGTGTTGTTCTATGTGCTTAGTAAACCATCGGTAGAAATATTGGTGAAGAAAAAAAACTGGAGCAAGTCTGCTGCAGCAGCATTGGTAATTGTCGTGTCCTTTTTTATTATTTTATTGCCCTTCTCCTTATTGGCAGGAATGCTGTACAATAAAGCCATCTTAATTGCAGGAAACACTGATGCATTTTTAGAACCTTTAAGAGCACTAGATAAACAATTACAAGCCGAATATCATTTTCAATTATTGTCGGAGAAAAATCTTTCAGGGTTAGAAGGGTACTTCACCAATTTCATCAGCAATTTACTCAGTCAGGGATTGAATTTATTGAGTTCAATTGGTATGATGTATTTCATTTTATTTTTCATGATTACCAACCTGAATAGAATGGAAGCCGCCGTGGTTTTTTACTTGCCCTTTAAGCGAGAAAAAATCATGTTGTTTGCCAATGAATTGCATGCACAAACAGTAAGTAATGCAATAGGTGTTCCATTAATTGCCATTATACAAGGAGGACTGGCATGGGGCTATTATTGGTGGGTAGATTTAAGCCAACCCGGATTCTGGGCGGTTCTCACCGGTTTGTCTTCTATTATTCCAATTGTAGGAGCAGGAATAATTTGGGTACCCATTAGCATTTATTTAATGGCGAATATTGGTATTGCAGAAGGAGTAGGATTGATTGCATGGGGAGCCATTGTGTTAGGCACCATGGACAATGTGGTAAGATTTGTACTCGCTAAAAAAATGGCCGATGTACATCCATTGGTAACGCTGTTGGGCGTGATTATGGGCTTAAAATATTTTGGAATCACGGGCCTAATTTTTGGGCCACTATTAATTTCTTATTTCTTAATTCTACTGAAAATATATTACCAAGAATTTCAACATACCCCAACCGTAATAACAAAAAAGAGGATTATTAAAACGCAGTTTAAGCTTCCGTTTTTAAAATAAAGATTCGCGAGGCGCGCTAGTTGAACAGTTGCGCGATTTTATTGAACGAGGTTATAAATAAATCCTGCAGCAACAGCACCTAGAATAGGCGCTACCACTGGAACCCAAGCATAGCCCCAATCTGAATCCGCTTTATTATTCATCGGTAAAACAAAGTGCATGATGCGCGGACCAAGGTCACGTGCAGGGTTGATGGCGTATCCAGTTGGACCTCCAAAACTCAATCCAATTGCCAGTACTAATAAAGCCACAGGCAAAGCATCCAGCGAACCGAGGCTGCTATTGGCTTTGGTGATGAATAAGATCGACAACATAAAAATGCAAGTAGCTAAAAACTCAGTCATGAAATTTTGAATGGGATTGCGAATAGCAGGGTCAGTAGAAAAACAAGCTCTTTTAGCAAGTCCATCTGTTGTAGCATTAAAATGGTCTTTGTACATCATGAAAACAATCAATTGACCCAACATTGCACCGAGCAGTTGTGCCAATAAATAGGAAGGCACCAATGCCCAATCAAATTTTCCCATTGAAGCTAATCCAATCGTGACTGCAGAATTTAAATGTGCACCGCTGGCAGCTGCAGCAATATACACTCCAATGAATACCGCCATGCTCCAGCCAAATGTGATGGCCATTAAACCAGCATTGTTGCCCTTGGTTTTTTGTAAAACCACATTGGCTACTACGCCGTTACCCAAAGCAAGTATGATAGCAGTACCCAATAATTCAGCAATAAAAGGAGTCATAAAAAATATTTAATGAATAATATATTGATTGGCTAATTGATTAAAGTTCGCAATCTGATATTGCATTTGCGCTTCCGTGTAATTTAATTCTTTTGCTAATAACTCAGCAACCAGCGGTGCAACTTCTACAGCCGCTCTGGCATCTAGGAAGAGCAGCCGAATGCGGCGCGCTAGAAAATCTTCCACGGTTCGGGCCATATTGCAGCGCGCCGCAACAATTACATCCGCTTTACAATACCCGTAACCTGGATGCAACAAATCCGCAAGAGAAACATCATTCGCAATCAGCGAATGTTTCAGCGCAGCCCCCGCTCCACCATCACCAATAGATAAATTCTGTGTGATGCATTTTTTAGCAACGCGAGCTGGGTTCGATTTAGACTTCGCGTTAGTGTTCGGAGCATTGTCGGCACCAACTTGATCTAGCTTCGCCACAAAGACTGCATTGTTCACCGCGTCTTCGGCCATCTTGCGATAAGTGGTCCACTTACCACCCGTAATGGTAACCATTCTACTCAGCGACACCACCAAAGTATGATCACGAGACAATAAAGAAGAAATATTAGAACCAGCATTAGCAGACCTCACCAAAGGACGAAGCCCAACAAATACACTGAGCACATCATCCTTGGAAATAGAGGCATTGGTGTATCGATTAAAATGCTCCAATACAAAATGAATTTCTTCTGCCAGGGGCAAGGGTTCTAGTTCAATATGATCCACATGTGTATCCGTTGTACCCACTACTACTTTACCCTGCCATGGAACAGCAAATAATACCCTGCCATCATCGGTCTTTGGAATCATCATGGCATTGCTGCCTTTGAAAAATTTGGCATCTACTACTAAGTGAATTCCTTGAGAAGGATATACCAAGGTATCTGCATGCGGATCATCCATTTGCAAGACAGCGTCTGTGAATACACCGGTTGCATTGATCACGCATTTGCAGCGGACTGTTTTGCGCGCAGCCGCACCACCACCCGCTCCCACAGCGGCTCCCAGCTGATCTTCCAGCTCCACTCCCACAATAACACCCTGCTCTTTTATAAAACCAACCGCTTTGGTATAATTTAAAATAGTCGCGCCATAACGTTTAGCAGTATGCGCTAATTCAACACAGAGTTCTGCATCATTGAATTGACCGTCATAATATAAAATACCACCCGCAACTTTTTTAGGATTGATATTGGGTAATAATTCCAAGGTTTTTTTGCGAGAAAGCAAACGGGTTTTACCCAATGATAATTTGCCAGATAAAACATCATACAACATTAAACCAGCACTATAATAGAATTTCTCCCAAAGGCTGAACACCGGCACCACAAAGGGTTGCGTGCTCGTCATGAGCGGCGCATTTTTGAGTAACCTACCGCGCTCGGCTAACGCCTCGCGCACCAATTTAATATTCCCCTGTGCCAGGTACCGCACACCACCATGCACCAATTTAGTGGAACGGCTAGAAGTGCCTTTACCAAAATCAGCTTGTTCAACAAGCAAAGTTTTGTACCCACGCGAAGCCGCATCCACAGCGGAACCTAGGCCAGTAGCGCCACCGCCAATGATTACAATATCGTATGTATGATTATCCATTCTATTCTTATCGTTAATAACTCATCGCCGCCCCCACTGCTTTGGCCCAACCAGCAGCCAGTGTATCGCGCGAAGCCAAAGTCATCGAAGGATCAAACACTCGATCTTTTTCCCAGATGCTTTGAATTTCATCAACAGAACTCCAGAACCCAACAGCCAATCCAGCCAAATAAGCAGCACCCAATGCAGTGGTCTCTACTGTAGTTGGACGCACCACCGAAGTTTGCAATAAATCAGCTTGAAATTGCATGAGCATATTGTTAACAGTAGCACCGCCATCCACACGCAATTCTTTAATAGAAATACCTGAATCTGCTTCCATTGCTTTGAGCACATCCATGGTTTGAAAAGCAATACTCTCCACTGCAGCACGCGCAATATGCGCACTCGTTGTACCACGTGTGATTCCAACGATAGTGCCACGCGCATGTTGATTCCAATAAGGCGCACCCAATCCTGCAAAAGCAGGAACAACATAAACGCCATCGGCCGAAGACACTTGCCCAGCAAGGGTTTCAATCTCTGCAGAAGTGCGAATAATTTTCAATCCATCGCGCAACCATTGCACCACAGCACCCGCAATAAATACCGACCCTTCAAGTGCATAATGCGTAACCCCATTCACTTGCCAAGCAATAGTTGTAAGCAATTGATTGGTAGAAACCACTGGTTTTTCACCCGTATTCATCAACATGAAACAACCTGTACCATAGGTATTTTTCACCATGCCCGGATGGGTGCATTGTTGACCAAATAAAGCCGCTTGTTGATCGCCCGCAATGCCTGCAATCGGCACAGGATGCGAAGTCAAAATACTTTGCGTAGTGCCATAAATTTCACTAGAACTTTTTACCTGAGGGAGCATAGCCGCCGGAATATCGAAGAGTTCGAGTAAGTCTTGATCCCACTGTAAAGAATGAATATTATAAATCATCGTGCGCGATGCATTCGACACATCGGTTACATGCACTTGCCCATTGGTTAATTTCCAAACCAACCAAGTATCAATCGTGCCCATTAATAAATCGCCATTGGCAGCACGTTCACGCACACCTTCCACATTATCTAGAATCCATTTTACTTTGGTAGCAGAAAAATAAGCATCAACAATTAATCCTGTTTTTTCTTGAATCGATTTTGCATGACCTGCTGCTTTTAATTGATCACAATAATCCGCAGTTCTACGATCTTGCCAAACAATAGCATTATACACAGGAATGCCTGTTTTTTTATCCCATACAACGGTGGTTTCGCGTTGATTGGTAATGCCAATAGCAGCAATATTTTGTATGCTCAAACCCGCTTTGGTAATGGCTTCTGCGGCAACACCAATTTGTGTACTCCAAATTTCATTGGCATCATGCTCAACCCAACCGGGCTGCGGAAATATTTGCGTGAATTCTTTTTGCGCAGTAGAAAAAATAGCGCCTGCTTTATCAAAAATAATGGCCCTACTACTGGTAGTACCCTGATCAAAAGATAGAATATATTGTTGCATGGTAAGCTTTGCAACAAGATACAGAAATTAGCGTCAAGCGCAATCAGCGAAAAATGAAAAAACTTACTTAGATCTTAACCAAGGAGCAGGATTCTGCGCAACACTTTTATCGTTCATGATCATAAATAAAATGCCGCCTTCACCATCAATGGAAGTACCAGACTTTCCAAGCACGGTGCCCGCTTTTACTTTTTGATCGCGCGATACAGCAACCGACGATAAATTTTTATAGCCCGTAAAATATTTACCATGCTTCACTAGCACAATATTTTCATCGGCCACTTCACCCGCATACACCACTTCCCCATCGGCCACACAACGAACCGCAGAACCAACAGGAACAGCTATTTCAAGGCCGTCCGATTTTTGCATCAACTTGGTTCCCGCATAACTCTGCGTTCCAAATCCAACCGTAACAATACCATTGCTCACAGGCCAAGGCAAACGCCCACGATTATTTTCAAAATTGATAGACAATTCCATGCCTTCTGGCGTAGATTCTAAAGGAGAATAAGTACGATCTTTCGAAGCAGATGAAACGCCCGAAACAGGATCATTCAAAGTAGGTTTGGGGGGATTAACACTGTTGTTGTTCGCGCCCACTGAACCATTTGCAACCACTGCATTATTGGTAGGAGGCTTTGTCCCTTGCGTAGCACCCGCAACAGGTTTAGTTGCACCCGCTGCCGCATTTTTCTTGTCCAATGCAGCCTGCGCTGCTGCTGCATCTTGCGCAGCTTTTAATTTACGCGCATCTTCTAAAGCTTTCAAACGCTTTGCTTCATCGCGTCTCTTGGCTTCTTCAATTTCTCTTCTAATAACGGCATTAATAGCAACGGCAACTTTTTGACGTTGGTTTTCTTTATCGCGAATTTGTTTGTTCAGTTCTTTTTCTTTTCCCTTCAATTGCGCAACTACTTGGTCTTGCTCTTTGCGGTCTTCTTGTAAGTCGAG
>CALRUG020000095.1:0-12596 GCA_943371295.1 Synechococcus sp. UW140
AGTACAGGAGTTTGTCAAAACTATGCGCAAGTGTTAACACCTGCTCAAATGGCTAGATGGAATCAAGCTCAAACTGCAAAAGAGCCTGTTGAGATTGCTACATTAGCTGAAGCAAACAGCAAGGAAGGCACAAAAAGTCCCCAGAAAAAAACATGGGTATATAAAGCAGAGAATGTGCGTGATTTTGCTTGGACAACCAGTCGTAGATATATCTGGGATGCAATGCCGGTATATGTAGAAGGTAAGAAGATTATGTGTATGAGTGGGTATCCTAAAGAAGCCTATGGTTTATACAGAAAGTTTTCTACCAAAGTAGTAGCCCATACCATTAAATCTTATTCTAAGTTCTCTATTCCTTATCCTTATCCTGTGGCTCAAAGTATTGAAGCTTCAAATGGTATGGAATACCCAATGATTTGCTTTAACAATGGTAGAACCAATAAAGATGGTTCATACAGCGAGCAAACCAAAGTAGGAATGATTGGTGTAATTGTTCACGAAGTAGGGCATAATTTCTTCCCAATGATTGTGAACAGTGATGAGCGTCAGTGGAGTTGGATGGACGAAGGTATTAACAGCTTTGTTCAATACTTAACAGAAGAATTATTCGATAACAAATATCCATCAAGAGGTGGTCCAGCTTGGGGAATTGCGGGTTATATGCGTTTGCCAAAAGAACAATTAGAACCAATTATGACCAATAGTGAAAACATTGTACTCTTTGGACCTAATGCCTATACCAAGCCAGCAACTGGATTAAATATTCTTCGTGAAACCATCATGGGCCGCGAATTATTTGATTATGCATTTAAAGAGTATGCAAGAAGATGGGCGTTTAAACATCCTACTCCTGCAGACTTATTCCGTACCATGGAAGATGCTAGTGCAGAAGATTTGGATTGGTTCTGGAGAGGATGGTTCTATGGAATTGACCCCGTAGATATTGCTATTGATACCGTTAAACATGCGGTGATGAATCCTGATGCTGTTCCAACAGCACCGCAAGCATCTACTCAAACAATGTCTTTAGCTAGGCCTTTATTTAGCGGACCTGCAGCATTCGACGATATTTCTAAGCAAAGAAATAGAAACGATAAGAATATTGTTTTCCAAACAGATATTGATACCAGCTTAAGAGATTTTTATTGGAGATATACTCGTGGATTAGAGCCATACGATTCTACTGTTAAGTTCTCTTTCCCAGCTCCAACAGCTCCAACAGCTTTGACAGATGAGGAGAAAAACAAGTACAAAGATGTTAACTTGTATGAAGTTACTTTTTCTAATAAGGGAGGATTGGTGATGCCGATTATTGTTGAATTTACTTTTGAAGACGGTACCACTGAAACAGAGAGAATCCCTGCTCAAATTTGGAGAAAGAACGAGCAAAAAGTAACCAAACTCTTTATGACTACTAAGAAAGCCAAGGCAATTAAGGTAGACCCTATGAGAGAGACTGCAGACATTAATGAAGGCAATAACAGCTGGCCTAAAAATGGAGTAACTCCTGAGCCAAGCAAGTTTAGCTTATTCAAAAGTGGTGCAGGTAGAGCTCGCGGTGCATCATTTGGTGTGAATCCAATGCAAAATGCTATGCAGAAAGCAAATAAATAATTCAAAAAATCGATAAATGAATGCCACCTGTTTAAATACGGGTGGCATTTTGTATTTTAGCCATCCTTAAGAAGCTGATTAAATAAACCATCATGAAAAAAATTGTTTTCTTCCTTTTTGCTTCAATGATATCTGTAGCTGTTCAAGCGCAAAATATCATGAACAATCCAACTTCAAACCATGGCAACAAATTTGAACAGTTGGGTACCATTCTTCCTACTCCCAATGAATACAGAACGGCTAGCGGAGCCCCAGGTCCAAAATACTGGCAGCAAAGAGCTGATTATATTATTAAGGCAGAATTGGATGAAGCCAAATTGCTATTAAAAGGAACAGAAACCATTACATATTATAACAATGCCCCTGATGTATTAACGTATATATGGTTGCAGTTAGACGAGAACCAACATAGTACGGTTAACAATGCCAATTACCAAGATGCTTCAACCCTAGAAACTGCGGTTGCAACCAATCAATTGGAAAAATTAGCTGCTGCAAAATCGGACAATGGGTATGGCCATAAAATTGCTAAGTTGACTGATGCAATGGGTAAGCCATTGAAGTATATCATAAATAAAACCATGATGCGCATTGATTTGCCTGCGCCATTAAAGCCTGGTCAAAAATTTGTTTTCAATGTAGCTTGGAGTTATAAAATTGCTGATCGAATGACTTTTGCAGGAAGAGGTGGATATGAAATGTTAGAAGACGGTAACCACTTATTTACTATGGCCCAGTGGTTTCCTCGTTTATGTGTATACAGCGACTTCCAGGGATGGCAGAATCAACAGTTTTCTGGTAGAGGAGAATTTGCGTTGACATTCGGTAATTACGATGTTACACTCACTGTGCCTTCTGATCATATTGTGTTGAGTACAGGTGTTTGTCAAAATTATAGTCAAGTATTGAGCCCAGCACAAATGACTCGGTGGAATCAAGCACAAACAGCGAAAGAGCCTGTTGAAATTGCTACATTAGAAGAAGCCAATAAAAGATCAGAAGGTAAAGCTTCAACAACTAAAACATGGGTCTATAAAGCAGAGAATGTAAGAGATTTTGCATGGACATCTAGTCGCAGGTATATCTGGGATGCAATGCCTGTTTATATTGAAGGGAAGAAAGTGATGTGCATGAGTGGTTATCCAAAAGAAGCATATGGGTTATACCGTAAGTTTTCTACCAAAGCCGTAGCACATACCATTAAAACCTATTCTAAATTCTCTATCCCTTATCCATATCCAGTTGCACAAAGTATTGAAGCATCTAATGGAATGGAGTATCCCATGATTTGTTTCAACAATGGAAGAACCAATAAAGATGGCTCTTATGCAGAAGCAACCAAGTATGGTATGATTGGGGTAATCATACATGAAGTAGGGCATAATTTCTTCCCCATGATTGTGAATAGTGATGAGCGCCAGTGGAGTTGGATGGACGAGGGATTGAATACCTTTGTTCAATTCTTAACAGAGGAATTATGGGATAATAAATACCCCACTAGAAGAGGGCCAGCTAGATTAATTACCGACTATATGCGCTTGCCCAAAGATCAGCTTGAGCCCATCATGACCAATAGTGATAATATTATTCAGTTTGGCCCAAATGCTTACGCAAAGCCTGCAACTGGTTTGAATATATTACGTGAGACCATTATGGGACGCGAATTATTTGACTATGCTTTTAAAGAATATGCAAGAAGATGGGCATTTAAACATCCTACACCTGCAGACTTGTTTAGAACAATGGAAGATGCCAGTGCGGAAGATTTAGATTGGTTTTGGAGAGGTTGGTTTTACAGCATAGAAGCTTGTGATATTGCTATTGAAAGTGTAAAACATGGAGTTGTAAATACTACTTCAAATACAGCTACAGCAAGCACTTCTAATCCGGTAATGCGTGGATTAGATAAGCCTTTGTTTAGCGGAACAGCAGCTTTTGACGATATATCGAAACAAAGAAACAGAAACGACAAGAGCATTATTTTTCAAACAGATTTGGATACGAGTTTAAGAGATTTTTATTGGAGGTATACAAGAGGATTAGAAGGGTATGATTCAACTTTTAAATTCCAAGTACAGGCAAATGCGCCCGCTTCACCATTATCATCAGAAGAGTTAGCCAAATACCAAAATACCAATTTGTATGAAGTTACATTCGCTAATAAAGGTGGATTGGTAATGCCGTTAATAGTTGAATTTACTTTTGAGGATGGTACAAAGGAAACAGAAAAAATACCAGCTCAAATTTGGAGAAAGAATGAAAATAAAGTCACAAAGCTTTTCATGACTATCAAAAAAGCAGTCTCTATTCAATTAGATCCATTGAAAGAAACGGCAGATATTAATGAGTCGAATAATAAATGGCCAAGTGGAACAGTTACTGAGCCTTCTAAATTTAGTATTTTCAAAGCAGGAGCAGCTAGAGGGAGAGGCCAATCATCTGGCGTTAATCCTATGCAACACGCCATGCAAAAAGGTCAATAAATCATGAAGCAATTTTGTTTGAGTATTTTTTTAGGATTGATCTGTTTTTCTATATACGCAAAAACAGATACCATTTCCGTCTACAGCAAAATCATGAATAAACCAATCAAAGTGGTGGTTATTCAGCCTGATAGATTGGTGAAGAGTCAAAAGCTTCCTGTAGTTTACTTATTGCATGGGCATGGAGGAAACCATCGTGCATGGTTACAATCTGCTCCACAATTAGAAGCAAAAGCCAATGAATTGAATGTTTTGTTGGTTATGCCAGATGGAAGTAGAAACAGTTGGTACATGAATAGCCCGGTGAATCCAGCTATACAGTATGAATCTTTTATGGTAAAAGAACTAGTGCCGTATATAGATTCGGCCTATTCTACCAATTTAAAAAGAGCTATTACAGGATTGAGTATGGGTGGGCATGGCGCTTTTTATTTGTCTTTTAGAAATAAGGGCGTATTTGGTGCAGCAGGAAGTATTTGCGGTGGGGTAGATATTCGTCCTTTTCCCAAAAACTGGGAGCTCAATCAGTTATTAGGAGAAATAACGGAGCAACCAGCCAATTGGGAAGCCAACACCGTAATTAATATAGCAGAGAATTTGCAACCTGGAGATTTACAAATCATTTTTGACTGTGGCTACGGAGACTTTTTCTTAAACGTCAATAGGGCTTTGCACCAAAAGTTGTTACAGAAAAAAATTCCACACGACTACACCGAAAGACCAGGGGCGCATAATTCAGCTTATTGGGGAAGTAGTATTGATGGACATCTCTTGTATTTTAGTAAATTTTTTAATGAAAAATAGCAGACTATGAAATGTTGGACAATGGTATTGATAGGGTTGATATATAGTGGGCTTTCATTTGGAGCACAAACAGATACATTGGCTGTGCCCAGTGCCTCTATGAAGAAAAAAATTCCAACCGTCATTGTTTTGCCAGAGGGTTACGCTGCATCCAAGCAATCATTTCCTGTCATTTATTTATTGCATGGGGCAGGGGGTAGTTATCGAAATTGGATTTCCCGTGTGCCGCATATTCAACAGTTAGCAGACAAGAATCAAGTAATCATTGTATGCCCAGACGGAGCTGTTACCAGTTGGTATTTTGATAGTCCCGTCGATAGTACCATGCGCTATGAAACCTTTGTAGCAAAGGAGTTGCCTGCTTATATAGACCAACAATACAAGACCATTCCAAATAGAAATGGAAGGGTGATTACAGGGTTGAGTATGGGAGGACATGGATCTTTATTCTTAGGCTTCAGGCATTCTAATACGTTTAGTGCTGCCGGAAGTATGAGTGGCGCGTTGCATGTAACAGTTATTAGACAAGGATATGGCGTAGAAAAAATATTGGGCGATACTGCCATCAATCGGAAGTATTGGAATGATTGGAGCGTATTAAATGCAATAGAACAAAAGCCAACAGACTCTTTGTCTATCATTATTGATTGTGGAGTAGAAGACCGTGTATTGCCGATGAATAGAGCTGTTCATGAAAAAATGCTCAAACTAAATATTGCGCATGAATACACAGAGCGACCAGGAAACCATGATTGGAAATATTGGACGAACGCCATAGATTACCAAGTGCTTTATTTTAGTAAGCATTTCAAAAGAATGCTAAAACCTAGTTAGCCATTACGGTAGTTTCATTGATGCTGCATTCAATGGCCCAATAATCCTTTTAAAGCATCTATTCTGAATTGAATAACTGGTTTCATTTTAGCAGGATGCCCTTGCAATAAATAGCCTAGGGCTAAGATGATTGAAGCAGCCAATTTAAAAAGGTACTCTGCAATTTTTTTGAAGTAGGTTATTTGACTGATGGATGCTGTTCTTACTTTTTCTCCTCTACCAATTCCACTTGCAACCCTATACATGTATTCAGGGGTTAACTTTTCGGTTTCAACAATATGATCAACTATAATGTCAGGGTGGTAATAAATGATTTTTCCCAAAGCTTTTAGTTTTAAGAAAAACTCTTTGCCCTCACCGCCAATTCGTAAAGTTCCTTTAACACCAGGTAATGCAGTGTTAAATCCATTTACTAAATTAAAATCTTCCCTTTTGATAATCATATTCGATTCTAAGGGATATTTATTAGGGCTAAAAACAGTGATCACTTTACTGTAGTCAAAGTTTCCAACTAAGGAAGAAACAAAATGGCTCATCCATATTGGCTCTGAAGGAATATACTTGGGAATAATTCTTCCCCCTAATCCACCAGCATCGGGATGGTGCTTAAAAAAATCAATAATTAATGATAAGTAATTCGGATGAGCAATGGCGTCATCATCCATAAAGCAGATTAGGGGGGATTGTGCTATTGCAGCCCCCGTATTTCTTGCAAAAGAAGCCCCTTGCTCAGGTTCATTTAAATAAATAAATTGAGCATCTTGATGATTGGCTATAAATTCATTGCAAACGATTTCCGTATTATCTGATGAGTTGTTATTTACAACGATTACTTCGTATACCTCTTTGCTTAATTGTTGATCATACAAACTCTCCAATGCTGCTGGTAAATAGCGTGCCCTGTTGTACGTGCAGATTACAATCGATATTTCAAGCTTGTTTGGATTCATTTAGGCAAATATAAAATGGATTCTCGAACAATATAAGCCCAGTTGAATGCTTTATAAAAGCTATTAGGCGTTTCTTGAATGGTAATATTGCGTAATGAAATCATTGCTTTTGCAAATTCATCCCAATTGTAATCTTCAATAGCTATTAGTTGATCATGGAATATGATTTGATTAAAACCATCACAACTTTTTTTGCATGCAATCACTGTTGATCCAGCAGCAAGCGCATCCGTAATTTTGGTTTTAACTCCAGTACCCAAAGTGATTGGACAAATAAAACAATTAGATCCTGAATAATACAGCTCAATATTTTCTACAAATCCCTTAAAAATAATATAGGGACATGCCAATAGTTGAGCCTCCCAATTGGGTTTAATTTGAACCCCACAAATCAAAATTCGATAAGATAAATTGGATTGATTAAGCCTTGGAATTAATTCATTTAAAATAATATACAGTGCGTCTTCATTCGGAATATAATCAAGCGTTCCATTGAATAGAAATAGGGTTGTATTCTCGGGAAGTGAGTGGAGTGCTAAAATAGTATCCCTGCTTTCTTTTTTTTCAAGAGGGCTAGAAGGTCCTTCACGAAAGGTTCCAAAGGGCACTGTATAGGAAATCGTTGCATTTACTTGCCAATGTTCTATAGCAAATTGTCGTTCTTCGTCGGAGATAAAAAAATTTCTATCTGCTTGTTGGTGAATCCACTTTTCATAGGCTTCATAGATCCACCACCACCATCTACCCATATCCCTAAACCGATAAGCTTCTAAATTGGCAGATTTGATCACCAGTTTTTTACCAGTTAACCAACGAAGCAGCATACCAAGCCAGCCAAAATAACTATGATCGATGATAATGATATCGATTTGTTCTTTTTTGATTAGTTGAATCAATTTAAACAAGTAAAAAATGTTCAAAAAACCATACCAATGATTAAATAAAAAAGGAAGCACAGTCAACGAGGTTTCGTTTTCTATGGCTTCCTTATTATCTTTTGAAACAGCTAAAACAACTTTGGTTTGTTTGGCTAGCTCCCTGTAATACTCAACAATATATTTTTGTCCACCCATTAAAGCGGGGAACACTTTAAAAGAAACAATTCCCAATACATTGGGCTTTTTTTGATGCATTAGTTGGTTTTGGTTTTTTTGAAACCCGTTACAAGCGCACCCAATAAAAGCAACCATATGATAATGGAGGAACCCACTGATGCTTTAGATCCAATTGCATAAGAAGCAGGTTCAAATTTGAATTCGATGGTATGATTACCAGCAGGAATGGCCATTCCTCTTAATACATAGTTGGTTTGTAAAATGGCCGATTCTTTTCCATCTATAAATGCTTTCCATCCTGCGTCATAAAATACTTCACTAAATACGGCAAACTGATTGGTACTAGATTTATACTGATAGGTAGCAGCATCATTTTCGTTTTTCAATAATTTAATACTTGCAGTGCTATCATATTGAAAAGCCCCAATCCTTGTTCTGTCTTTTTGATCTAACAATGCGGTTTCTGCTGGATTGAAATCGGTTAAGGATTTCATTATTGATGCAGGCCCATCTTTAAATTCCACAGATTTCACCAACCATGCAGCTCCCAATGCATTGGGGTTTTGCTGAACAGTTGCTTGGCCGGTTTGTGGATCAGGCATTATCAAGTATTTGGTGTTCAACATATTTAATGAAGGCATACAATTAGGGAACTTGTAGAACTGGTTCTCTATTAAATCTTGGTAAATACTCAACTTTGCAGGATGGTATCCACCCACAGATTTATGGAAATAGGCAGTGAGTGCACCCCCATTAAACGCATTAGAAATACCTTGGGTTAAATTTAATACCCTATAATAGCTGGTGTCTTTTAATATTTCTTGATCAGCAGCTGAAGGCGCAAAATTATTTTCATATTCTGCTGCATCTTGATAATTATCGGCATTCAAATATTTACTATTGATACCAAAAACATCAATCATTGCAAAAATGCCAATCACAGCAATGATGATTAAAGAATTTATTTTTTGTTTGATGGCGGCAAACACTGCAGCAGCAGCCACTGCACAGAATAGTAGGGTTCTTAGTAAGTCTCCTAAAACCAAACTTTTTCTGTCTTCTCTTAGGCCATCTACAAATGATTTAACTGGTGCTTCAATTTGTGCACGTTGTGTTGCATCTGGTATTTTACTGATTTGTTCTAACAACATTTTATCTCCTGAATAACTAAAGTCAGCAGATAAATAAACCAGCACAGCAATTCCAAAAACCGCAGCAACCGCTAATAATCCTTTCTTGTATTTCTCCCACAATAGTGTCTTATTCTCTGACTGAATAATGGTATTAAGAGACAATGCTGCCAACATACAAAGTAAAAATGTAGGCACCACCAAAATCATACTTGGGGCTCTAAACTTATCGTAAACTGGTAAATATTTAAGCATGGCTACATTGAAGCCCTCTAAGTATTTGCCCCAACTCAGCATAAATGTGAACAGGATTGCAGCGCCCATCCAATAAGTATATTTCTTATCTACAATCACCAATCCAATCAGTGCTAAGAAACAAACAATGGCGCCTGTATAAGGAGGGCCAGATGTGCCAACACCATCAATCCCCCCCCAATAAAACTGCATATAGCCTTGTATTTGTTGGGCCAATTCTTGAGGCATTTGTTGTAATGCAGCAACTGCTTGGGATTTTTCTTGCGCAACTTCTAATTGATTACTGCTGCCTCCATAAAATCGAGGGAACATCATTACCAATGGTTCTGTTTTATATACACTATAACTGAGTGCATAATCTTTGCTAAGGCCAGTTTTGGTTACATTGGTTGTGCTATCAGCTAATACACTTCCACCTCTAATGGTTTTCTTGGCATATTCATAAGTAGTAAATAAGGTAACTGCATTCACCAAAATTCCCAATAATGCAGCCATGACAGCCAATCCTGCTGATTTGCCTAAATGTTTCCAATCATTTGCTTTAATGCAGGTAATTGCAAAAGCAACACTCATAAATAAAATAATTAAAAAGCCATAATAGGTAATTTGCAAATGGTTTGCACCAAGCAAGAGCGCTGTAAATAAAGCGGTTAAAGCCGTTCCCGTTATATACTTTTTATTATAGATTAAAATTAGCGAACCAATTAATGCAGGCAAATATGCTATTGCATTCATTTTAGTATCATGACCTGCTGCAAGAATGATGGGATTATACGTTGCATAGGTATAGGCCAAAGCGCTAAAAATGCCTATATATGCATTAATGCTAAGTACCTGTGTTAAGAAATAAAAACACAAACAAGCTAAAAAGAAAACACCAACTGGCTTGGGTAAACCAAGTAAAATAATATCTCCTAAATAACCCACAGAAACTGGGTTTTCACTTATACCAGTGATTTGATAAGCTGGCATTCCTCCAAACATACCATTGGTCCAAAGTGGAAAATGACCAGTCTTCTCTTTTGCTTGAAAAGAATTTTGGGCCATCCCTTTCCATTGGGTTACGTCGTGCTGTTGCAATATCTTTCCTTCCAACGCGGGTTTGCAATAAATCAATGCAACTAATAAGAAAATAACCACTGCAATGGCATGTGGCATCAAAGCTTTCCAATTGATCCTGTTCATAGAATTAAAAATATGCAGCAAACCTAATAACTTTATGGTATGAGACCACTTTTATTTGCCACAAGAATGGCTTTTATCTGTAATATGCTATTTATTTTGTGTTTAATCATTCAAAGGACTTATGATTTTATTCCCAATAAAGACCTTAGTGGAATGATTGTTTTATTGGGTTGGATTGTTGCACCCATCCAAAATTTGATAGCGAACATTTGGTATGGAATGGTGTTACTCAGTAAATCAACCATTCGATTGCCGCTTTGGTTAGCAGTAACCAATTTGGTATTATTGGCCGTTCAATTTATTGTATATATAATACTCCCTTAGTGATAACTAAAATTCTAAATGATCGCCCAACGAAACTATTTTTGGGCATTACTGCCTTCTTTGTTGCAAACGCTTTAATTGCGGAGTGTATTGGGGGAAAGATATTTTCCCTTGAAAAATTATTGGGTATTAATCCTTTCAACTTCAGTTTATTTGGCCAATCTGGGTTAGCATTTAATTTGACTTGTGGGGTGTTATTGTGGCCGCTTGAGTTTGTAATCACCGATATCGTAAATGAATACTACGGACCCAAGTCGGTAAAGCGAATTAGTTATACCGCTGTGGTATTAATTCTTTATGCTTTTATCATGTTTTATACTGCTATGGAAATTCCCCCTGCAGATTTTTGGATTAGTTCTGGAACAGAAAAAGGGATACCCAATATGCAACTGGCTTTTGGCGGTATTTTTGGTCAGGGAATGTGGATTATAGTAGGAAGCTTAACTGCTTTTTTAGTAAGTCAAATTGTGGATGTAACTGTATTTCACAAGATAAAAAAAGCAACTGGGGAGAAATGGGTTTGGCTAAGGGCCACTGGTTCTACCATGGTATCTCAAATGGTCGATAGCTTTGTTGTTTTGTTTATTGCCTTTAAAATTGGAAATGGATGGAGCTGGCAATTGGTATTAGCAATCGGGGTGGTGAATTATATGTATAAGTTTACAATGGCCATCCTATTGACACCTTTAATTTATTTTATTGAGCAAAAGATAGAAAACTACGTTGGAAAAGAAACAGCTAATAAAATGAAAAGGGAAGCAATGGGATTAGCCAATGAATAAGCTCTGATGCTAAGCTACTGCTGACCTGGATAAAGAGTTGGGATTGTTTTGATCTAAATGGTCAATGATATAGTCGTAATGTTCTCTTTCTAGTCTTTTTTGGTCTACTCTATGTTTTACTAAAACGCCCACACCATATATAAGATAAGCTGCTTGTATATACACCAATAATTGAAAAATGCCCAATGCTAGTGTATTGTAATAAGACCATTTCTTATAAGCAGGCAATTCTCCCATATAATATCTCCACTTAATATTTATGGGTAATGCATAAGTATAAATGAAAAGGATAGTGGCTATTAATAAACAGGAAAAGAATACATGAGCCCAAGATGCAAAAAAGCTTCTTTGTCCTAAATCTCTCAAGACAGAATGCATCATAAAAGGAATTAACATGACCAATAAACAAATTCCAATTAGCGTAGGGAAGTTTAAAATATAATAATTCTCATCTAAGTATAGCAAGGCCACATCGCTGTATGCAGCGTAGTTGGCCAATAGGCCAAATAGTATAGGTACCGCCCAGAGTAAGTTCTCTGCACGGATGAGTCTTGCTGTCATAGGGTTGACGAACGGGTACAACACAAAAATATATTAATAAATCAAGACTAATTTGCATTTTTGCTCCAAATTAGGGCTATTTGCCTCAAAATACCAACCTGTTTGTACCATTATGACACCAGAAAGAGCCCGGAAATTAGAAGAAGTAATCAATAAGCGCCAAAATGGACTTACTGTTGTCATGGAAAATGTTCATGATCCCCATAATATTTATGCAGTAATGAGAACCTGTGATGCTGTGGGGATACAAGATATTTATGTTTTAAATACCGAATTGCCTAAGGATGGATATTTTGGCATCAAAAGCAGCAGCAGTGCTAATAAATGGCTGACCATTCATTCATTCAACAATGTAAATGATTGTTTTGCTGAATTAAGAACGAAGTACCAATCTATTTATACCACTTATTTAGGAGAGACAAGTAAATCGGTTTATGATATCAATTTCACCAATAGTATTGCGTTGGTTTTCGGGAATGAACACAAAGGGGTGTCTAAAGAAGCAAGAGATTTGGCTGATGGTAATTTTATTATACCTCAAGTTGGAATGATTCCTAGTTTAAATATATCCGTTGCTTGTGCAGTTGCCATATATGAAGCATTCAGACAAAGAAAAGTA
>CALRUG020000096.1:0-12558 GCA_943371295.1 Synechococcus sp. UW140
TATTTTCTACTGTAATTAGGCGCTTCCTTGGTAATATCTACATCGTGTGCATGGCTTTCTTTCATACCTGCGTTGGTGATTTTTACAAAAGTTGCTTTTTGTAAAGTAGGAATATCTTTTGCTCCACAATAGCCCATACCCGATCTTAATCCACCCACGTATTGATAAATAATTTCACTCAAATTTCCTTTGTATGCAACACGACCTTCAATTCCTTCGGGCACATATTTTTTAATATCCGCTTCAACGTCTTGAAAATAACGATCGCCACTTCCTTGACTCATAGCACCTAAGCTACCCATGCCTCTGTATTCTTTGAACTTTCTGCCTTCGTAAATAATGGTATCACCAGGGCTTTCTTCTACACCTGCAAATACACTACCCATCATCACCATATTCGCACCAGCAGCTAGAGCTTTAACCATATCTCCTGTATAACGAATACCTCCATCTGCAATCACAGGAATGCCTTTTGCTTTCAATGCTTTTGTAGCTTCCATGATGGCAGTTAACTGAGGAACACCTGCACCTGCTACAATTCTAGTAGTGCAAATAGAACCAGGTCCTATACCTACTTTAACACAATCGGCTCCGGCTTCAGCTAAAGCTTTTGCACCAGCACCTGTGCCCACATTGCCTGCAATAATGGGTAATTTTTTAAAGTTTTTTCTAAGGGCTTTTAAAGCTTCAATCACGCCCTTGCTATGTCCGTGTGCAGAGTCTAATGTTACAATATCTACCCCTACATGTTGCAATGCTGCTGCGCGATCCATCAAGTCTTTAGTAATGCCTAAAGCAGCACCCACACGTAAACGACCAATACTGTCTTTTACAGCGTGAGGAAAATTGCGAATTTGTAAAATATCACGGTAAGTAATTAAACCAATTAATTTGCCTTGCTTATTAACAACCGGTAATTTTTCAATTTTATAACGGCGAAGAATATTCTCCGCTTTTTTCATATCGGTACCTTCAGGAGCAGTCACCAAGTTTTCCTTGGTCATTACTTCTTTTACTTTTTTCTTGTAATCGGTTTCAAAACGTAAATCTCTATTGGTTAAAATACCAACGAGTTTGCCACCATTGTCTACCACTGGTATGCCGCCAATTTTATTTTCTCTCATTAACTTCAACGCATCTCCAATGGTTGCATCAATTAATAAAGTGATGGGATCAATGATCATACCACTTTCACTGCGCTTTACTTTTCTTACTTGCTCAGCTTGTCTTTCGATGCTCATGTTTTTATGCAAAATGCCTAAGCCACCTTCTCTTGCCAATGCAATAGCCAAATTGGCTTCTGTAACTGTGTCCATTGCAGCAGAAAGGATGGGAACATTGATGATGATATCCTTGGTTAAATGCGTACTGATATTTACGTCTCTGGGTAAAATATCACTGTAAGCGGGCATTAAAAGTACATCGTCAAATGTAAGGCCTTCGCCAAATAATCTAGAGGAGTTGCTACCGTTGGTAGTGCTTTTGAGATTTGTTGCCATGTGCAAAGATAGTAGAAGGGCTAAATTCCTTCCAAAATTATTTCTGTTAACTTCGTGCGCTATTATTGTAAGCAGTTAGCATGGAACCCCAATTAGTCAATAACAATCACCGTTTTTTCAACTTTCAATTTGGGTTACTCTGCGTAAGTAATTTCCTTTTTTCTGCCAGTTTTAATATGATGATCCCCGAATTACCGGGGTATTTAACCAAGATTGGGGGAGCTGAATACAAGGGATTGATCATTGCCTTGTTTACTTTAATGGCAGGTATTTCAAGGCCATTTAGTGGAAAATTAACCGATACCATTGGAAGGGTTCCTGTGATGGTATTTGGATCCTTGGTTTGTGTAATCTGTAGTTTATTGTATCCAGTACTTACTTCGGTAGCAGGGTTTTTATTACTCCGATTTGTACATGGATTTTCAACTGGATTTAAACCTACCGCCACTGCAGCATATGGAGCAGATGTAGTGCATGAATCTAGAAGAGGAGAAGCCATGGGGGCCTTGGCTATTGGGTATACCATTGGTGCATCTGCAGGACCTATGTTAGGCAGCTACTTGGTAGATTATTATAGCTACGATATCATGTTTTATGTATCGGCTTTTTTAGCGCTGGGTTCAGTGATTATTTTATACAATGTAAAAGAAACTTTACCCAATGCTACTCGCTTTAAAGCCTCGCATTTAAAAATCAATCGAACAGAAATATTTGATGCATCTGCCATAAGACCCGCTTTAATCACATTGCTGCTTTGTTTTTCAATTGGAACAGTGTTAACTGTAGCACCCGATTTTAGTGAGCATTTGGGTTTGCACAATAAAGGAATATTTTTTGCTTTCTTCACAGTGGCTTCTTTGTTTATCCGTTTTGTAGCAGGGAAAATATCAGACAAATATGGAAGAGTGCCCGTATTAATTGGATCTACAGCAGTATTAGTAGTGGCCATGATTATTTTGTCTTTGTCTCATTCCGTAACCATGATGTTGGTAGGGGCTGTTTTATATGGATTAAGCTGGGGCATCAATAGCCCCGTTATTACTGCATGGACGGTTGATTTATGCGAACCAGCCAACCGAGGTAAAGCCATCGCATCCATGTATATTGCTTTAGAAATCGGTATTGGAACCGGTGCACTTTTTTCTAGTTGGATCTATCACAACGAAGCTTCTCAATTTGTATATGCTTTTTTAACGCCTGGTATCTTGGCTTTTATTGCTTTTGCCTTACTAATTAAGTGGAATAAAAAGCGGGCATCAATGTAAAAGATCCACCAGGTAGTACTTGCACTACTTGTTGTAATTCCAATTTTAAAAGCATACTCGATAGACTCCCAATGCCTAAACCAGTTAATTGCAATAATTCATCTTTCGAAAAAATTTCTTGTTGTTTCATTAAAGCAATCAATTCTTTTTCTGAAGCAGATAATGCAGGAGTGGGTGCTGCCCAATTTAATTGAAGGATTAGCTCTTCAGGATTCGTATAAATGGATGCTTTATTTTCTTGAATTAATCTTAAACATCCTCTACTTCTTTGATCGGTAATTTTACCAGGCACCGCAATAACTTCCCGATGATATTGCAAAGCAAAGTCTGCCGTAATCATACTGCCCCCTTTCAATGCAGTTTCAACTACAAGGGTAGCATCTGCTAAGCCAGCAACCACTCTATTGCGTTTAGGAAAATTGTATTTCTCTGCAATTGTTTTACAGTTAAACTCCGTTAATAAACCGCCCTGTTGCAACATTTTTTTTGCCAAGGGTTTATTAGGAGGAGGATAGATTTCATCTAACCCATGCGCCAACACACCAATAGTTGATAAACCATTACTCAGTGCCATTTGGTGTGCAATGGTATCAATACCCAATGCAAGACCACTTACAATTAAAACATCTTTGGGTAAAGCTTGTAAACAATTTTCAATTACATAATGACCATAAGCAGTAGGCATTCTGGTGCCCACAATACTGAGGATTTTAGCCGTATTTAAATCGGCAGTTCCTTTGTAATATAATAGGGTAGGCGCATCCGGGCATTCTAATAATTTTTTTGGATAAGCAGCATCAGTAATAAACAAAGGGGTTATCCGATGCTTTTGCATAAATGCAAATTCCGCATCTACCAATAAAGGATTGTTCCATTGTACAATTTCATTCACTATTTTTTCACCAACCCCTTTAATAGAGAGCAATTCTTTTTTAGAAGCAGTAAAAATATTTTTAGACGACTCCAATTCGGCTAACAAAGCTCTTCTGGTAATGGGGCCAATAGAAGGAATTAAGGTAAGGGCAATATTGTACCAGCAATCATTCTGCATAAAACGCTTTAGCTAAAGCTATGTTTTTGCTGGCGCGATGAGAGCCGTATAAATACTCAAAGCCCCGTTATTTCCACGGAAGTTCTTCTATTTTTAGCCCTGCCATCTGGCGTATCATTCAACGCTATTGGTTTACTGCTGCCAAAACCTTGGTGTGTTAATCTGTTTTTTTCAATTCCTTTTTCAATTAAATAATTTACGATGGCCAAAGCCCTATTCGTAGACAATTTTTTATTCTCTTCTTCTTTCCCTGTATTGTCTGTATGACCACTAATTTGAACTTGAACGGTATTGTTTTCTTTTAATAATGCAACCAGTTTATCTAGTTCAATAGAAGCCATTTCTGGTAATATGGCTGAATTAGAAGCGAATTCAATATTCTTAAATGTAAAGGAAGCATTGATTTCGATTGGCTGTAAAGCAATATTTTTTACATATACACTGTCTGCTTCTTTATTGGCCAATGAATACAATTCGGTAAATGGTAAATAGCCTTTTCTGTTCACTGAAAATGTATAATCCTTACCAACTGGTAAAGTAATAAAATACATACCCGTTTCATCTGTTTGAATTTTCATCAAAACAGATTGATCATCATTATTTACTAGTTCAACAGAAGATGGTAATTTTTTGCCATTGATTTTATCGGTTACTACTCCTTTCAAATACAAAGTTCTGATGGGTCTAATATTGTTGCGCAATGTAAAACGATACAAGTCTAATTCGCCCTTGCTATCTGCTCTATCACTGGCATAATAAGCAGTGAGCCCATCTGCAGAAACAGCTAAGCTCCCTTCATTCTCAATGGTATTAATTGGATACCCTAAATTTTCAGGGTTGCCCCAATTGCCCTCCCTATTCTTTCTTATAATAAACAAATCGGTACCACCATAACCAGGATGACCATCAGAAGTAAAGTAAAGCGTTTGATTATCTGCATGAATGAATGGGGCTTGGTCATCGCCTGCGGTATTAATGGTAGCTCCCATATTTTTAGCAGTCGTCCATTTGCCATTGGGTAAGCGTTCGCTGTAATACAAGTCTCTTCCTCCAAAACCTCCGGGCCTACTACTGCTGAAATAAAGGGTTCTTTTGTCGGGGCTTAATGTAGGTGCACTTTCCCAAAACTCTGTATTAATAGCGGGTCCTAAATTCTCTGGATCGCTCCATCCTTGCGGGGTTGCATAGGCAATGTATAAATCAAAGTTGTCGTATCCTCTTTCTGCAAATCTTCCCGCGAATAACATCCATTCACCGTCTTGCGAAACAGTGATGGCCCCTTTTTGTGGTTCTGCATTGATGTCTCCACCAATCGGAATGGCTTTTGAAAATTGTTTAGCCAAAATAGTGCTCGAAAAAAAATCTTCTCGCATGAATTTTCCTCTTCGGGTAAATACCAATAAACTATCAGTTACGGTAACAGAAGGATAGTATTCTGAAGAAGCAGAATTAACACTATCGCCTAGGTTTTCAGGAGCAAAATAATAACTGGATAATTCTTTGTTTTTTGCCGCATAGTCTAAAGCAAATTGGTAAGTCTTTTTTCTGTAAGCAGCGCTTCTAATGCTTTTGTCGTTGAGTTTGGGGTTGTCTAAAAACAAATTAACAGCAGCTAGTGCTGCTTCAAAATTCCCATTACCAGCAAGGTTAATTGAATAGGGGAGATAATAGGGTTTAAAATAAATAGGGTCTTTGGCTTTACCCAATTCATACATTTGAATGGAACGTTTGTATTGTTTTAATTCTCCCAATACACCTGCTAAAGAAAGATAAGCATCTATAAAATTGGTATCTGTTTTTATGCAATCTAAAAGGATTGGAACAGCGGTTTTAAAATCATCTTCTTTTAATAAGTCAATGGCTTTATCGTATAGTGCCAATGCTCGCTTATTTATTTTTTCTGGATCATATTGTTGTGCATGCAATGACGAGAAAACAATAAATGCAAATAGAAATAACAACCCTTTTTTCATTGGCAACAAGATCGTGAAAATAGCAACCCATTGTTGTTAAAAATATCCTACAAAAAACCCGGCACATGGCCGGGTTTGGATAAAGGATTTTAAAATGGATTTGAATTAGAATGTTTTAGTTCCATTGGGTTGAAAACTATAACGGAAAGTATAATAACGTTGAGTAGTTAATTTAATTGCGTCAGAAGCGGTTGTTGCAGGAGTAGTACCGCCTTTATAGTAATTTAAAATTTCTACTTTGGCATATTTGCCAGTTGCAGTTCTTACCACTAAAACGCGACCAGGAATTGGGGTTACCAACTGATTAATACCATCGTACACATACCAACCTCTATTGCTTCCTGTAGGGATTGCAAAAGCAGAAGGTGTGTTGTCTACTCTAAAGCTAGAGTCTGCAGGTATGGTTTTAAGGTCATTAAATAAACCTACAAATACAAATGCACCAGCTCCACCAGGACCACTGTTTCCGCTATTGGTAGCAATGGTAGTCCCTTTAAATGCAAGGTCCCATTTATTGCTAGCACTGTCAGAAGCAGGAACAATTTTATTGGTTTCTAAACTGTAAAAAGTGTAACGACCAGCACCATAAGGGAAACCACCTGTAGGAGGTGCACCTGGAGTAATACCTATGATGGTATCTGCTGGTAAATTGTTTACGGTAATGGTTTCAACCACTGCATTGGTGCCACTGTTGTCTTCTTTAGAACAGGCAACCAAACTAACAGCCATTCCTAACACTAAAATCATCTTTTTCATCTTGCTCATTATTTAGGGTTTTTATTTAAAAAATTATAGGATACACTTACATAGAAAGTTCTACCAGGTAAGTTGGGTAGATTCAACACATCAGTATAATTCAATAGATTGTCTATGCCCGCTTGAACAGAAAGTCCATTCGTAAAAATTTGCCCTGCAGCCATATTCAATTGAATATATCCTTTTGCAAACGCGTCGTTGGTATTGAAAATACCGTTGCCATCTGTGTCGGTTGTTGCCCAACGGCTTCTATATAAAGCACGGGTATTGGCAAAAAAGTTTTGGTGATCGTATTGCAATTTCAAATTCGCCATATGTTTACTGCGATTGGGTAAACCCACATATTCGCTTCTATCCATTTTTCTGCTAAATCCATTTTGGTCTCTCGTAAATACTTTCCCATCATTGATGGCATTAATTTCTGCTTGGTCTCCTGTTAACAAAAATTGATAGCCCGCTGATAATGAAAACTTTTTATTGTATTGGTATTTGATATCTGTTTCAATTCCCTGCGTAAAAGCATTTTTTACATTGAGGTAACTAAATATTTGTGCACCACCTGTTTTGTATGCAACCAATCTGCTGTCAATTAAATTTTCAATATTATTTCTAAATAGATTGGTCGTTATATGCCATTGTTCATTTTGAAAACTGGCACCCAAATTAAAACCGGTGGAGAATTCTGGTTGTAAATTACTCAGCTGGTAGAACGATGGTTCTAAACTACTGATTTGCCCAATTCGATTCAGCTCGTTAATGATTTTTTGTGCTTCTACCGAACCAAATACACTATAACTACCTGCTGCAGTATTGGTAAAGTTTAAGTAGAGTTGTCTAAAGTCTGGCGCTTTGAAACCCCTACCAATACTGGCTTTCAATGAAATGTTCGTATTGAGTTTGTATTGTAAAGCCAGCTTAGGACTAAATGCTGCAGCAAATAATTCGTTATGATCGTAGCGTGCACCACCAATTAAAGTAAGTTGATTCAATGGCCTCCATTCCGATTGGATATACCCATAACCAATTCGATTGGTTTTGATATTGGTACTATTATCGTATCGAGTGCTATTGGCTGTTTCGTGAATATATCCACCCCCAATATTGAACTCTAATTGGTTATTCAAATGAACATCTGTTTGGTTTTCTACTCTAGCAAATTGTTGTTTGAATTCGTCAATATAAGGAACGCCATTGTCGGAAATCAGTTCTTGTGAAGATTGAAATTGAGTGCCATATAAACGAGTCGTATTTTTTACTTGCTCATTTAATTTATGCGCTAGCTGTAGCGTAGCATTGAGGTCTTTATTTTTTTCTACGCCAATGGAATTAATCGAGTTTCCATTATTGATGACCGTGATATTGTTTTTAATCGTTTCATTGTTCAATCTAAAATTCAAACTCAAGTTGGTACGATCATTCAACCGATAACCCAGGTTATGTTGTTGCGTGAATCTTTCAATAGGGGCCACGCTTCTTTCTCTGCTATTGGGTCTGATGCTGAATCCATCTGTTCTGTATATATTACCAAAACCTTGGTAATTGATTTTATTTGTTCGGATGGAACCTTTCAAACTAAAATCGGCTGTATTGTAAGTACCGTATCTGGCACTTATTCCTAAAGTATTTTTTCTAGACTTATCTGTGATGATATTAATAACACCAGCCATTGCTTCACTTCCATACAAACTAGAAGAAGGACCTCTTACAATTTCAATTTGTTTGATATTGCCTACGGTGATGCGCTTTAAATCTAAGACCCCACTGGTTCTACCAATCAGCGGTTCTCCATCAATTAATATTAAGGTATAATCAGGGTTCAGTCCTTGCATACTCACTCCCGTTCCAAAACCATTGGTCATGAATAAACCTGTTTGCTCCGATAAAATATCAGACAAACGCAAAGACCCAGCTTGTTGAATGGTTTTTTGAGAAATGATTTGAACAGGAACCGCAATATTGCTCAGTAATCTTTCTGTTTTGGTAGCGGTAAAAACAGTGATAGAACCGTTCCCAGATAAAGTATCTTGTTGTTGTGTAAAAGCAGAAGCGTTAAAACAACTTGAAATAATCAAAAGCAATATCCCCTTCTTCATACCCACTATTTGTGAGTGCAAAATTGCTTAATCAGAAAGAGTTAATTGTCATCGAACTGTAGAACAGCGTTCCACAAAATCTTTTTTACATTCAAATGACAATGTGGTAAATATTGTTAAGGAATATTCAAATATTTATGTACTTGTAAACTCAGCCTCCACTGCGGGTTTGCTTGAATATAATTTAAAATAAGTGGGGTCATTTCAGCAGCTTTATCCCACTCAGGTTGAAGGTATAATTTGCAATTAGAATCAACTAAAGCAGCATATTTTTCGGCCCATTCAAAATCGTGTTTATTAAATACAACCACTTTCAATTCATTGGCTTTAACAATCACTTCATCCAGTGGAGCTTTAAATTTTTTGGGAGACAAACAAATCCAATCCCACTGGCCACTCAATGGAGAAGATCCAGAAGTTTCAATATTGGTTTCAAACCCTGCATCGTGCAAAGCATTGGTTAATGCATTTAGTTGATGCATCAATGGCTCACCGCCTGTAACAACAGCCAATCTGCCGGGGTGTGAACTGGCTTTTGAAACGATTTCTTCAATCGATACCATTGGATGTTTGGAAGCATCCCAACTGTCTTTTACATCACACCATACACAGCCCACATCACAACCGCCCAATCGAATAAAATAAGCAGCCCTGCCCTGGTGTGCACCTTCGCCTTGAAGCGTATAAAAAGCTTCCATCACTGGCAATTCTAAGGCAGTATCAATGGCTGTTTGCATTATCCTCTATTATTTTGGTAAGCCTGTAAAGTGTTCTTGAGTAAGCCTGCAATCGTCATCAACCCAACACCCCCAGGAACCGGCGTGATGGCACTTGCTTTGGGAGCTACATCATGATACAGCACATCTCCCTTTATTCTAAAACCTTTTTTTGCAGTAGCATCTTCTATACGGGTAATACCCACATCTATAATAACTGCTCCCTCTTTTACCATATCAGCAGTCACAAATTCTGGTTTACCCAAGGCTGCTACCACAATATCTGCTTGTAAACAGAGCTCTTTTAAATTAGGCGTATGAGAATGGCAAAGGGTAACGGTGCAGTTTCCTTGAGGAATATTACTACTTAATAATATGCTCATTGGTCTGCCCACAATATTGCTTCTACCAATCACTACTGCATGTTTTCCCTTGGTTGATATATTATAGTGTGCCAATAATAATAATATGCCATAAGGGGTTGCAGGAATAAAAGTGGGTAATCCTTGAACCAATCGGCCAATATTACTAGGGTGAAAACCATCTACATCTTTTCTTGGATCAATAGCTTCTATCACTTTTTCTTCACTAATATGCTTGGGTAAGGGCAATTGTACCAGAATGCCATCTATATCAGGGTTATTATTGAGGGATTGGATGGTCGCTAAAAGCGTGGCTTCGTCTGTTTCTGCAGCTAGTCTTATTAAAGTAGACTGAAAACCCGTTTCTTCACAGTTTTTTACTTTACTGGCTACATAGGTTTCGCTGGCACCATTATTCCCAACCAAAATAGCTGCTAAGTGTGGAGCAGGTTTTCCTTTTATAATTAATTCGGCAGTTTCTGCCTTTAAAATTTCTTTTACAGCTGCCGCAGCCAGCTTACCATCTAGTACTAACATGGCGCGAAATTACCACAATTCAGGCTGAATGGTAAAAAAATAGCTAAGTATAGGGTAATTTATGATATTAAAAAAAAGATAATTTATATAGATGGTAGTATTAGAAAATTTCCTACATTAGCGTTATTGTTAAAATCTTTAACAATTTTTGTAAAACTAAAACTTAACACATGAGAAAAAGTCTGACACTGTTGGCGTTTGCGTTGTTGTGTACCATAACAACCTTCGCTCAAACAGTCCTCGTGCAGGGGCAGGTGACCGACGATCGCGGTCCGGTGCCTAACGCAACCGTGCAGGAAAAAGGCACAAAAAACATCACACGTGCCGATGAGCTGGGTAAATTCAGCTTTAAAGTGAAGCAAGGATCTCTAGTTGTGGTAACTGCCGTAGGCCATGAGCCTTTTGAATTTGCAGCAACAACTGGATTCCAAAACGTTAAAATAACCACTGTAGCTGGAGAGCTAGAAGAGGTATTTGTAACTAGCGCGTTTGGCGTTAAGAAATCACAGAGAACTACTCCTTTCAGTTCTCAAGTAATTAACTCAGAGCAACTGAATGTAATTCGTCAGCCGAACTTGAACAACGCATTAGCGGGTAAAGTTGCGGGTGTACAATTTAGAGGTCAGTCTTCTGCAAAATTAAATGACCAAGGTTTCCTTCGTATTAGAGGTGGTGGTTCTTTGAACGACCAAGGCGCTATCTATGTAGTAGATGGTACCATCACCAACTCTTTCGATATTAACCCTGATGATGTAGCTGATATCACTGTTTTAAAAGGAGCAAACGCTACCGCATTATTCGGTAGCCGTGCTGGTAACGGTGCAATCATTGTTACTACTAAGAAAGGTAAAACAGGAAAAGGAATTGGTGTAGAAGTAAACCAGTCAACTACTTTTGACAAAGCTGCTTTCATGCCTCAATACCAAAACGATTATGGTGGTGGTGATGGTGGTTGGTTAACTTTTACCTACAACCCAACTATGCCAGCAGAATGGCAAGCATTGAATGGTAAGCGTTACCGCGACTTTACCGATGATGCTTCTTGGGGACCAAAAATTGATGGTTCTGAGTATATTCCTTGGTATGCATTTATTCCAGGTCATTCTAGATCAGGAAAAACTGCCAGCTTTACTGCTCAACCAAATAACGCAAGAGATTTCTGGAACACTGGTGTTACTGCTAATACCAACGTGAGTTTCTCTCAAAGCAATGGCGCTGGTCAAAGCTTAAGAGTTTCTTATACCAACCAGAACATCAAGGGTATGTTGCCTAATTCAAAGTCTTTAAGACATAACTTGAATGCCAACTTCTCTATGGATTTAGGAAGCATATTTACCATTGGTGCTAACTTAACTTACACCAACCAAACCATCTCTGGTGATTTCTCTGATGGATATGCAAATAACTCATCTGGTAACTTTAGCCAGTGGTTCCACAGAGATTTGGATATTAACATCTTAAAAGAATTGTCTTCTATCAGAACTCCAATAGGAACTATTCCTTCTTGGAACTTCCGTAGAAACCCAGGTTCTTGGAGTGCAGCTGCACCTCAGAACAGTGTTTGGTCTGGTAACTACTGGTACAATCCATATACTTATTTCGAAAACATCGACTTGAAACAGCGTCGTGATCGTTTATATGGAGATATCAACTTTACTGTTAAGTTTTCTAAAAACTTAAAGTTCAAGGGTAGCATCCGTAAAGATCAGTTTAACGGAAACGTAGAAAATATTACTCCAAATATTCTTCAATCATCTGGTTCACAAACAGGTTTATTGGCTGCTTACAGCACAAGTAATACCATCAACAACGAATGGAACTTTGAAGGTATCATGAGTTATAACAATACTTTCGGTGATTTCGTAGTAGCTGCTAACGTAGGTGCTAACAAGTTGAAAATTCGTAACAGAGCAGTAGCAATGAATACCAATAACGGATTAAACGTTCCTGGTTTATATGCTATCGCTAACTCTAAAACAACTCCGGGTATTTCAAACTCTAGATCAGACCAAGAAGCGAATTCTTTATTTGCATTTGGAGATGTAGAATTCAGAAAGTACTTAAGCTTAACATGGGCTGTACGTAACGACTGGTTCTCAACTTTACCTAGCTCAAACAACTCATTGTTGTCTCCATCATTGGGAGGTTCATTTGTATTCTCTGAGTTTACCAAATCAGCATTGCCTTGGTTAAACTTTGGTAAAGTATTTGGATCATGGGGTAAGAAGCCTAAGACATTAAACCCTTATGCTTTAAACCTAAACTACTCAGTTAACCCATTATTATGGGGTACTAACTTCTTAATG
>CALRUG020000097.1:0-12498 GCA_943371295.1 Synechococcus sp. UW140
ATTAACCATCACAGCCGATTTAGTGGCGGCTATAACCAATATTTTTAAGCAGGGTAGGGTTACTGCAGCAGGAACTATAACGCAGGAAATGGTTGAGAAATATCCTTTAAAGCCTACTGTTGGCGAAAATTGGATAGAGGGTCAAATTTTGTTCATCGATAATTTTGAGAATGTGGTGATTAATATTACCAAAAAGGATTTTGAAGAGCATGGTAAAGGAAGGCGGTTTAAGATCATGTTTAAGCGTAATGAAGTGATTGATAAGATTAGTGGGAATTATGCTTCAGTAGCCGAGCATGGTAAAATTGCTTGGTTTAATTCGGCTGGATACCTCGAAATTGCCTTAAGAAACGGCAATATGGCGGGTTTATTTGGGCTACAAGGTTATAATGAACATATGCAACAATCTGGTGTTTCTAATGGAAATAAATGGTTTTACCAGACCATTCGCATATTCTTTGAATAAACATAGTATTTTCGCATCCGCAAAACCAATATTTATCAATTTTAATTAATACTGTTACCATGGCGTATGATGTAATTGTTCTGGGAAGTGGTCCTGGTGGATACCCCGCAGCAATCCGTGCTTCTCAGCTAGGATTTAAAGTGGCCATCATTGAAAAAGAAAGTTTAGGTGGAGTTTGTTTAAACTGGGGTTGTATCCCTACCAAAGCGCTTATTAAGAGTGCACAGGTTTACGACTATATGAAACATAGTGCCAACTACGGAATCAACGCTACAGGCGTTCAACACGATTTTGGTGCAGTAGTAAAAAGAAGCCGCGGTGTTGCTGATAAAATGAGCAAGGGTGTTCAATTTCTAATGAAAAAGAACAAGATTGATGTAATCATGGGTTATGGTAAAATAAAAGCCAAGGGCCAAATTGAAGTAACTGCAGCAGACGGAACTAAGCAAGTAGTAGAAGGAAAGCATATTGTAATTGCAACTGGCGGCAGAAGCCGTGCTTTGCCTAATCTTCCTCAAGATGGTAAAAAAGTAATTGGATATCGTGAAGCAATGGTTTTACCTGAGCAGCCGAAGTCGATGATTGTGGTAGGTAGTGGTGCCATTGGTGTTGAATTTGCTTATGTATACAATAGCATGGGTACCAAAGTAACGATTGTAGAATTCATGCCAAGAATTGTTCCGGTAGAAGATGAAGATATTTCTAAAGAATTAGAGAAGCAATATAAAAAGCAGGGCATTGAAATTATGACCAATGCATCTGTTGAATCAGTTGATACTTCAGGCGCAGGCGTAAAAGCAACTGTTAAAAAGCAAGACGGTTCTATTGTAGTATTAGAAGCCGATGTAGTATTAAGTGCAGTAGGAGTGATTGCAAATATTGAAAATATTGGATTAGAAGAAAACGGTATCAAAACCGAAAAAGGAAAAGTTATTGTAGATAAATTCCAACAAACTTCTGTTCCTGGAATTTATGCTATTGGGGATTGTTCTCCAGGCCAAGCATTGGCGCACGTTGCGGCTAAAGAAGGTATTAATGCGGCTGAACATATTGGTTATACTGAAAAGAAATTCCATCATTTACCAGAAGCCATGGACTACAATAATATCCCTGGTTGTACTTACTGTATTCCTGAAATAGCCAGTGTTGGATATACAGAGAAAGCTGCTAAGGAAGCTGGTTACGAAATTAAAGTAGGTAAGTTCCCATTCATGGCTAGTGGTAAAGCAAGCGCTGCTGGTGCTACAGAAGGCTTTGTAAAAGTTATTTACGATGCTAAATATGGCGAGTTCTTGGGTTGTCATATGATTGGAACCAATGTAACTGAAATGATTGCAGAAGCAGTAGTAGCTCGCAAACTAGAGACCACTGCACACGAAATCTTAAACGCGGTTCACCCTCACCCAACCATGAGTGAAGGTTTAAAAGAAGCCACTGCGGCGGCTTACGGCGAAGCAATTGATATCTAAAACAAGGCGGCCTTATCATGAGGCGGTTTTGATCAACCTATATCTATCCCAGTTACACCAGTGACTGGGATTTTTTTGCCCCATAGTCAATACCAGCTTATCTACCAACTGGTTGGTATTTATTGTTTTTTATATATTTTATGCAGATTACTTGGTATCTTGTACTTGTAATCCTGCTGACTAGTGACCCCCCAACTAAAAATCAGCGCAACCGTACAAACCTATGAGTCTATTGAAAGTAGATCAATTGCTACCAGAGCAATTATTGAATTCATTGATTTTTTCTGTAGTCGTTACCGACTTATCAGGAAGGTTCCTGTATGTGAACCCTTTATTTCAACACAAGTTTGCACATATTTCTACTACACTTACGAATAATCATTTTGCAGATACCGTATACGCGGAAGATGTAAAAGCTTGCAATGAAGCAGCTAAAGAATGTATACGCAATCCTGAAAAGCCTGTAGCCATCACTGTTAGAAAAGCATGTGAAGGCGATGAATTTTTTTGGACCCATTGGGAAATCTCTGCTGTAAAAAATGAATTAGGATATGTTGTGGGGATTATGTCTGTAGGGCATGATATCACCACCACCGATACCAATAACAGCAAAGCTGTGGAGTTGTCTCAGAGTAGGGCTTATTTAGATGAACAAGCGGTTGAATCAATTCAATCAAATCTAATCAATATAACCCCATCGGTTCGTGAATCTGAATTATCAGAAGAAGAAATTACTCGAATGGCATTGGTAGCACATAATACCACCAATGCTGTTGTTATTACCGATAAGGAAGAACAAATTATTTGGGTAAATGAAG
The DNA here is from genome assembly GCA_943371295.1 of Synechococcus sp. UW140. Classification (GTDB taxonomy): domain Bacteria; phylum Bacteroidota; class Bacteroidia; order Chitinophagales; family Chitinophagaceae; genus Sediminibacterium. The sequence goes on from CALRUG020000097.1 coordinate 2,754, forward strand.
GCTTTAATAGAATTACTGGTTACACTGCAGAAGAAGCAAAGGGTAAGAAAATATTTTTCTACTTAGATCAATCAGGGGTTGATGAAAAAATCAATAAACGCATTCGTTATTCTATCGAAAACAAATTGGCTTTTGTAGAAGAAGTGCAGGTAAGTAATAAGCGTAGTAAAACGATTTGGTTAGAAATTGAATGCAAACCATTATTTGATGAAGCAGATAGGCATATTGGCTTTATGTCTATTGAACATGATATTACCAAACGCAAAAATGCAGAGAAAGAGCAACAAGAAACTTTGCAAAGACTTTCTTTGGCTACCGACTCAGCACAAATTGGGGTATGGGAAGTAGACTTGGCAGATGGAACTACTTTTTGGGATGAGAAAATGTATGATCTCTATGGCTTTGCCAAAGACACTCCATTCCCTCCATATAAAATCTTCAAGAAAGCCATGCATCCAGAAGATAAGGAAATGATGAAGGGAATCTTGGCCAGACTATCTGAGGGTAAGAAATCGATTGATTCAACTGTTTATAGAATTACCATGCCCAATGGTAAAATCAGGTATATTGAAGCACACGCTATTGTTCAAAAAAATGCGGAAGGCAAACCTATCCGTTTAATTGGAACCAATCGCAATATAACGGATGATGTTGCGGTGCAAGAAAAAATGAAAACCCAGAACAAAGTCTTGAGGGATATCGCCTTTATTCAGTCGCATGAAGTAAGACGTCCTTTAGCCAATATATTGGGTGTAATTGAAGTACTCAATAGTAGCAACTCTGTGCACAACAAAGAAATTTTTGATCACTTAATTGAAAGTGCCAACGAATTAGACATGCAAATTAGAAGCATCGTTAAGAAGACCAATAATTTAGATGGTATTTTCTCAAACGGTTAATTAGTACCAAATACTTTTTTCAATAAATCTGTTGCTCTTGCTGCGGGGTTTTGTCTAATATTTTTTTCTTCCAAAGCAATTTGAGCATAAATACCCATTAATGCTTTTTCCGTTACATAATCACTTAGAGAAGGATTCAATTTTCTAAAACTAAATTTATTGTACGCATTAACCAATGTAGACCAATGTTTGGTTGCATTGGTTTTTTGTAAGGAGGTTTCAATGATGGGTTTAAATGCATTGGTTAATGGGGTAGTGGTGGCTGTTTTTAAATAAGTGGTAGCAGCTGTATCAGCTCCTTTTAAAATATTTACTGCATCAGTTACTGTTAAATCTTTAATTGCAGAAACAAATATGGGCGCTGCTGTTTTGCATGCATCTTCGGCAGCCCTATTAATACTTAATATGGCTTCATCCACTTGTTGGCCCATGCCGACCGATCTTAAAGTAGATTCAATTTTTTGAGCTTCCGGGGGAAGTAAGATTTTTAATGCTGCATTTTTAAAAAATCCATCTGGTTTGGACAAAGCTGCACTTCCTTTTTCTGCACCAATGGTCAATGCTTGTTTTAGTGCATTGGCAATTTCATTATTGGCTGACCCATTAGTAGAAGACTTATTGAATAGGGTTGTTTTTTGTTTGATTAAGTCTTTTAATGTTTGTGCATAAGAGGACGATATTCCTGCTGTAAACAACAGGAAGAAGAATATTTTTTTCATGTACATATTAAAGTTTAACTACAGTCTCACGCAATTTTACTAATTGCTCTAGAAGACTAGGTAGCAAATTCAATGCCAGCATATTTGCACCATCACTTTTTGCTACTGCAGGATTGGGATGGGTTTCAATAAATAAGCCCATTGCACCTGTTGCTATTGCTGCTTTTGCAATGGTACCAATCATTGCAGGGTTGCCTCCTGTAACACCACTGGTTTGATTGGGCTGTTGCAGAGAATGCGTGCAATCCATTACCACTGGGGTGCCATGTGATTGCATAATGGGAATATTTCTATAGTCTACTACTAAATCTTGGTAGCCAAATGTATTGCCTCTTTCAGTTAAAAGAATTTGTTGATTGCCTGCTTTTTGAATTTTCTCCACTGCAAATTTCATAGAGGCGCCACTTAAGAATTGTCCTTTTTTTACATTCACTATTTTACCAGTAATTGCAGCAGCTTCTAATAAGTCGGTTTGTCTACATAAGAATGCAGGTATTTGTAAAATATCAATGAATGGGGCTGCCATGGCTGCTTCTTCGTGTGCATGAATATCTGAAGTTGTAGGAAGACCATATGTTTCGCCTACTTTTTTGATTAAAGACAATCCATTTTCGTCACCAATACCTGTAAAGGAATTGGCACTGGTTCGATTGGCTTTTCTGTAACTGGCTTTGAATACATAAGGAATGCCCAATTGCTTACAAGTGGTACTTACGGTATCCGCAATCTCCATTACTATTTCCTCTGATTCAACTACACATGGTCCTGCAATTAAAAAAAAAGATTCGGGGTTGTATTGCTGATTTTTAAATAAGTCTTGCAAAAAAGTAGGCAACATATAATAAAATTTGTACTTGATTAGATAAAACAAAAGTAAACTATTAAGGCTATCCTAAATTAGATTGGCTCAACCTTTTGTCATTCATTTTTTCGTTTCTTTGCCACTTAATTGATTGCAATGCCTAACAGAAAAGATAAAATATTAGTAATTGGAGCCTGCGGACAAATAGGTGTAGAGTTAACACTTGCTTTAAGAAAACAATATGGGAATAACAATGTGGTGGCTTCTGATTTAAGGGAAGAGAACCCTTTGTTAAAAGGTACAGGTCCTTATGTTAGCATGGATGTGATGAACAAGGAAATGTTGCATGTACAAGTTATTAGACAAAATATTACCCAGATTTATTTGTTGGCAGCTATACTATCAGCAACAGGAGAGAAGAACCCCAATTTAGCCTGGCATCTAAATATGCAAGGTTTGTTAAATGTGCTAGATATTGCCCGCGAAGAAAAATTGCATAAAATATATTGGCCTAGTAGTATTGCGGTATTTGGCCCTACTTCTCCCAAACAATTATGCCCTCAGCAAACGATTATAGAACCAACCACTGTATATGGTATTAGCAAATATGCAGGTGAGTTTTGGTGTAATTATTATCATCAGCGCTATGGAGTGGATGTTAGAAGCATTCGTTACCCTGGATTAATCAGTTATAAATCTGCACCAGGAGGTGGCACCACTGATTATGCAGTTGAAATTTATATTGAAGCAATTGAGAAACAAAAATACACTTGCTTTTTATCAGAAGATACTTATTTGCCCATGATGTATATGCCTGATGCAATTCGTGCAACTTTAGAATTGATGGATGCACCAGCCGATCAAATATCTATCAGAACCTCGTATAATGTTTCAGGAATGAGTTTCTCTCCAAAAGAAATTGCTGCGAATATTCAAGCGCATATTCCCGATTTCTCTATGTCGTACAAACCCGATTCAAGACAACAAATTGCAGACAGTTGGCCTCAAAGTATTGATGATACTGTCGCAAATAAAGATTGGGGCTGGAAGCCCCAATACGATTTGTCTTTAATGACGAAAGATATGTTAGAAAACCTGCGCAAATAGCGCAGGTTTTGTTTTTATGTATGAAGGTAGAAACGCATTCAAATGGAGTTAGAAACGAATTCCTAAACCAATATTTAATCCTCTGATTCCAGCCCAAGGACCGTCCGATTTTATTTGTGCACCCGAAGCATTCACAGTTGAAGTAAACTTAAAAGGTTTTGCATCAATCTCATTTAAGTTCTTGCGTAATTCTTGCTCTTCAAATGGGTTAAGAGCAGATGCAAAATTTAAGTCTCCTTTGCTGGTTCCATAGTGACCACCAATGATTTGAAAGTCTAATACAATTTTAGTTGCAATTTGGAATTGGTATCCAATCATTAAACCAGCACTGGTACTTTTTATTTTACCATTAAAAACAGCTTCCTTCTCAATCAATGGACTTGTAGAAGCAGTATACTTAATAGGTGCCCCTAAATCGAATGTGGCAAATCTTACATAAGGGGCCAAATAAAATCCTTTCATTCTACCTAAGCTTAGATAAATTCTTTATTCAGGGGTAATAGCCGTATTACCTATTTGAAAATTATCCAAGTTAATATCATTGCTATTGATGGCTTCTTTAAACTGATCTTTAAATGGAAGCGCTCCCTTGCTCATGGTTCTATAACTCAATGAGAAGGAAATATTCTTTGTTAAACTTCTTTCATAAGTAACATGAAAATTTCTTGCTGCCATAGAACCTACATTCCATTTAATGATATTTTTCCCACCAATTAGTTTTTGCGCATTGGCGTTTAAAATGGGTAGCAACAGGGCTACAAATAGTAATTTTTTCATTGGTGTAGTTTGAGTGGTTTAATTTATTGAGTTACTAGGTCTGCTATTGTTTGGTTTTCTAAAATACTTAATGTCTTGTCTCTTACTTTAGCCATGATTTTGTTGAGGCCACATTTTTTTTCGTTACAATCTCCACATTTTTCATAAAAATTCAAACTCACGCAAGGTAGTAGTGCAATAGGGCCTTCAATTAAGCGCATCACGGTTGCTAGATTTACTTTTGAAGGCTCGGTATTAAAATAATAACCCCCACCTTTTCCTTTCTTGCTGTTTAGAATTCCTGCTTTTTTTAATTCAAGTAAAATAGATTCAAGAAACTTGAGGGGGATTTTCTTTTTATCTGCTATGTCTGCAATCAAGAAAGGTCCAACCTGCTTTTGCTCCGCCATATAAGTCAGGGCTTTAAATGCATATTGAGTTTTCTTCGAAAGCATTTGCTAAGATATTACTAATTATGATAATCCTAGTACCTCTTTCATGGTATATATTCCTTTCTTGCCAATGGCAAACTGGGCCGCAGTTATTGCTCCTCCAGCAAATCCAGTTCTATTGTGCGCCGTATGAATGATTTCTATATCATCAATCGCAGAAGTATATTTTACATGGTGGGTACCTGGGGCTGGGTCTATTCTCTCTGATTGAATTTCCAAGAGATTACTATTTGGGTTCACCGAATGGTTGACCCAACTGGTTTTTCTACTAAGCCCTTGTAATACTTGCTCGGCTAAGGTAATGGCAGTGCCGCTGGGTGCATCTTTTTTCTGTGTATGATGTATCTCTTTCAATAACACATCATAAGAAGGATACTGCTCCATTAAACCAGCTAAAAATTTATTCAGTTCAAAAAACAAGTTAACGCCAATGCTATAATTGCTTGAATAAATAAGGGTTCCATTTTTTTCTGCACAATACTGGGCTACTTTATCCCAATTTTCTAACCAGCCCGTTGACCCACTTACCACTGGGATGCCGAATGATAAACACTTTAAAATATTGTCTACTGCACTATGCGGTCCGGTAAATTCGATGGCTACATCTGCTAAAGCTATTTTTTCTGCATTGAAATCTGCAGCATTATCTAAATCTATTTTTAATACCACTTCATGGTGTTGCTCCAAAGCAATTGCTTCAATGGCTTTACCCATTTTGCCGTATCCGATTAATGCTATTTTCATACAATTGATTTATCTGGCAATGATTAAAGGTTTCTTGTTTTTCTCTTTTAAATTAAAAGATAAAGTGAGGGCAGGGGTTTTCGTGTAGGGATTGAATTGTGGATGCACTCGCATGCTAAGGTCATTGCTTACATCAAAATGGCGCAGATGCCCAAATACAGTAGCATCTGCTACTTGTAAGCCCCATGCTAAAATAAACCATAAGATAGAATAATCTCTGTCTCTTCTAAATGAATTCCGATAGTTCTGTAAAGAACCAATACTTAAACCAGTTAATTCAGGATCAATCGCAGCAATATCTGAACTATCTCCATTTTGTGCTTTAAACCTAGCTTCGTAGGCGAATTTTGTTTTGTTGTAATAAGAAGTATTGTAGAAATAAGTGATCGCTGGGATGGATAATGCTGCATAAACCAAGGGTATCTTCCAGTACTCTCTATTATATGCTTGGCCCCATCCAGGAATCATTGCAGATCTTCTGGTGGCACGTTGTGGAATATGGGTTGCCATCCAAATAGAGTCTTTCTCTTTCTTTTTTATTTTGGCTAATTCTTTCTCTGTCAGTTTAGGAAAAAGAGTTGTTGCTGCAGTATCAATAGTTGATTGTGCATGGGCAATTGCCCCCATAAAAAATACCCCAATAAAAAACAACAATACTCTTTTGAACATGCCAATTTAACCCACGGTTATATTCATTAAATCCAAAATCTTATTCAACTCATCTAAGGAGTAGTACTCTATAGAGATACTACCATATCCCTTTTTGTTATGCGTCATATTCACTTTTGTTCCAAAATGGGAAGCAAGGTTGTCTTGAATCTTTTGGTAAGCGGGTGGAAGATCAGATTTAGTAACCACTGATCCAGCAGATGATTTGTCTCCTTTGTATAATTTTCTAACGAGTTCTTCTGTTTGTCTTACACTGAGTTGCTTTTGCTGAATCTCTTTAAATACATAGAGCTGTTTGTCGATGGTATCAATATTTACCAAGGCCCTAGCATGCCCCATACTAATGGAATTATTGCGAACTGCTGCTTGAATATCTGGCGGAAGTTTTAATAATCTGATATAGTTGGTAACCGTACTTCTTTCTTTACCCATTCGCTCTGCTACTTGTTCTTGGGTATAGTTGAGCTCTTCCATCATGCGCTTAAAACTAAGTGCCATTTCAATGGCGTTCAGGTTTTCGCGTTGAATATTTTCGAGTAATGCTAATTCTAACAGTTGCTGATCGTTGGCTTGTCTTATATATGCTGGAACGTCTCTTAATCCAGCTAATTTAGACGCCCTGAATCTTCTTTCTCCTGCAATCAATTGGTATTTGCCATTCGGTAACTTACTTACCGTAAGTGGTTGAATAATATCGTGCAGTTTGATAGAAGTAGATAATTCTTGTAATGCCTGTTCATCAAAATCTCTTCTAGGATTTTTAGGATTGATCTGAATATCAGCTAATGGAATTCTAGAACTGGTAGTTACTTGTTCAACTATTTCATTCTTTAAGCTTCCACTGGTATTTTTAAGGTCTTGGTCTATATTTTGCAATAAGGACCTTAATCCTTTTCCAATCAGGTCTTTATTTGGTTTTGAAGTACTCATAAATTATTCTATAATTCTATCTTGATTAGAAATTTTTGTCATCCCGTTGTTTTGCAGAATTTCTTTAGAGAGATTCAGGTAGTTCACTGCACCTTTACTTTCCGCATCGTATAAAATAACCGGCTTCCCAACACTGGGTGCTTCGCTTAAACGGGTATTTCTATGAATGATGGTAGCAAAAACCATATCGTCAAAATGGCGTCTTACTTCGCTTACTACTTGATTGCATAAACGAAGTCTACCATCGTACATGGTCATTAAGATACCTTCAATTTGAAGGGCAGGATTTAATCTGTTCTGCACAATTTTAATGGTATTCAATAATTTTCCCAAGCCCTCTAATGCAAAAAATTCGCACTGCACTGGAACAATTACACTATCAGATGCCACCAATGAATTCACTGTTATTAAACCCAAGGATGGAGAGCAGTCGATAATGATAAAATCGTATCGATCTCTTACCGCGTCTAAAATGCCTTTCATGACATTCTCTCTATTGGGATAATTGATCATTTCAATTTCTGCACCTACTAAATCGATATGAGAAGGAATCAGGTCTAAATTGGGGACATCACTTTTTAAAATGACTTCGTTGGCGGTTACACTATTAACCATGCAGTCGTATAAACTGTTGGTGATATTGTGCAAATCAAAGCCCACACCAGTGGTACTGTTCGCTTGTGGGTCTGCATCTACCAACAAGGTTTTGTATTCTAATACAGCCAAACTTGCTGCTACGTTAATTGCAGTGGTGGTTTTACCTACTCCGCCTTTCTGATTGGCTACGCCAATAATTCTTGCCATAATTGCTATTCCTTTTCTCGGTTGCCAAAAATACGGCTTCGGTAACAGCTCTCAAACAATATTATACAATAGCTGTTAAGGTAGGGGAGTTATCTTTACATTTTATATTAATATATGCGCAGTACCGGAACTTTGTTTTTTATAGCAGCCATCATGGTTTTGCTTGATTTTTATGTTTATCAGGCCATCAAAACCGTCACCCAACCCCTGTCTGAAAGGGTGAGAATGTATATCCACGTAGGGTTCTGGCTCATTTCGGTCTTGACTGTATTCTCCTTATTGGCTTTCCCATTTGTTCCTGCATTACAACAGTCTAAACTATTCCGTAATTATGTTTTTGCCATTTTAGCTGGATTATTTATTGCCAAATTGATTGCAGCCACCATTTTTTTGGTAGACGATATTAGACGAACCGGCTGGTGGGCCATTAGTAAAGTGTACAGGAGCTCAGGAGGTCAAATGTTGGGAGATGGACAAATGGTTTCTAGGTCGGTATTTTTAAGCTGGATTGGTTTGGGATTGGGGTCCACCATTTTTGGCACCATGTTATTGGGTTTTAGAAATAAATACAGTTATCAGGTTAAAAAAATACAACTCCGTTTTCCCAATTTACCTGACTCCTTTAATGGATTAAAGTTGGTTCAAATTAGTGATGTACACAGTGGTAGTTTACAAGATGTACAATCTGTAAATAAAGGAATCGATTTAATCTTAAAGCAAAACCCCGATATCATATTTTTTACTGGAGACTTAGTGAACGATCGTGTTACCGAAATGGCGCCATTGAAGTCTTCTTTTGCCAGATTGAAAGCTCCATTGGGGGTATACAGTACTTTAGGTAACCATGATTATGGAGACTATGTGCAATGGCCAAATACAGCGGCCAAGCAAGAAAATCTAGCGGCTTTGATCAACCTACAAAAAGAAATGGGATGGGATATTTTGATGAATGAAAACCGCATCATCGAAAAGAATGGGGAAAAAATTGCAGTAGTAGGAATAGAGAATTGGGGTGCAAAAGGGAGGTTTCCTAAATATGGTAAAATGGATGAAGCCATTAAGGGAACAGAAGAAATTCCGTTTAAAATGTTGTTAAGTCACGACCCTAGTCATTGGGATGCACAGGTTAAAACAACCTATAAAGACATTGATATCATGTTTGCAGGCCATACGCACGGAATGCAGTTTGGATTAGAGAATCCATATTTTAAATGGAGCCCTGTTCAATGGATGTACAAGCAATGGGCAGGATTGTACGAAGAGGGGAACCAAAAATTATACGTAAATAGAGGATTCGGATTTATTGGTTATCCAGGAAGGGTAGGGATCATGCCTGAAATTACCGTTATTGAGTTCTCCAAGGGTTAATGAAAGCAGGGTTGCAAACAGCCTTCTAACCCTTATCTTTTGGCAATTTTATTCATTGAAATGGCACGCTGCATGCTGCATTTGAAGCGATTAATTCCTTTTTCTCGCAGATTTTGGTGCTTAGTAGTTCTTCCATTCATTCGCTTTCTCCACATTTTAAAGCTAGACGCTTTACTATTTAGTCGCATGAATTCAATGACTTCTTTTTCGGACAATCCGAACTGAAAATGGATGGCTTCAAAGGGGGTTCTGTCTTCCCAAGCCATTTCAATAATGCGGTCTTTGTCTTTTTCTTCTAATAAGATCATCTTCTTTTAACATTTCATGTGTAACATTGGTTCAATAAAAATCGTCTATGGCATAAGTATTGAATAGATTAACTAAACAAATTGTTATGCGTAAGATTATTTTATTTGCAGTTTTAGTAGTAGCTGGAATTACAGTGAATGCCCAAAAGGGTTTTAGATTAGGTGTAAAAGCGGGAGCCAACCTAAA
>CALRUG020000098.1:0-12087 GCA_943371295.1 Synechococcus sp. UW140
TTTAATAGAAGGTATGGTTTCTGGACTTCCTATAGCATGTTCTAACAGAGGCCCAATGCCAGAAGTTTTAAAAGATGGAGGAGTTTATTTTGATCCCGAAAATCCAAATTCTATTTTAAGTGCCCTAAAGACATTAATTGACAATAAAAAAATTCGTGAACTTAGTGCCGAATTGAGTCCACAAATTGCTTCTGAATATTCGTGGAAAAGGTGTGGAGATGAAACTTTTGATTTTATTTCAAAAACATTTTACAAGCTGTAAGATAAATTAAGCGATTTAACTTTTATTACTTGTCAAAGGACAATAGTACAATTTCAACTGAAATCAATTTTTTAAAATGCGAAAATATCAAATTTGTACAAAAACAATAATGGATACAAGTGATCCAAGAATTGTATTTAACGAATTCGGAGAAAGTGACTATTATATAAATTATAAAACTCAGATTGTACCTAATTGGCTTGTTGGGACTCAGGCGGAAGATGAACTGATGGCAAATAGTGAAGTAATAAAAAAGCAAGGTAAAGGGAAAAACTTTGATTGTATCATTGGATTAAGTGGTGGATTAGATAGTTCTTATGTGGCTTATGTAGCCAAAGAAATAATGGGACTTAAACCTCTGCTTTTTCATGTAGATGCAGGGTGGAATACTGATAAGGCAGTGGGTAATATTGAAAAACTATGTAATGGGTTAGGGCTAGATTTATTTACTGAAGTAATTAATTGGGAGGAAATGAAGGACTTGCAAGTAGCTTTTCTTAAATCTCAAATTGCTGATCAAGATCTTCCTCAAGATTATGCATTCTTTTCTAGTCTTTATAAATTTGCTCGAAAAAATAAAATTAAATATATACTTACCGGGGGTAATTTTTCTACAGAATGTTGCAGAGAGCCAGAAGAGTGGGGGGGGTTCCCAGGTATTGACACTTTATTAGTTAATGATATACATTCTAAATTTGGTAAAAGGCCTTTAAAATCTTTTCCATTGGTTGATATACTTTCTTATAAAATATATTATAGGTATATACTAGGGATGCGGGTTTTTAAGCCTTTGAATTTAGTCCCATATGTGAAATCAGATGCTGAAAAATTATTAATGGATAAATTTGGTTGGGAACCATTTCAACACAAACATCATGAATCTCGTTTTACAAGATTTTATGAAGATTACTGGCTTCCACGTAAATTTGGATTTGAAAAAAGGCGCGCCCATTTCTCTAGCTTAATTTTGACAGGGCAAATGACTCGTGAAGAAGCTGTCAAACGAATTTCTAAACCAGAACTATCAGAGGAATTTTTAAATAAAGAATTTGATTACGTTGCTGATAAATTAGATTTAAAAAGGTCTGAGTTACAGTCAATTTTTGATGGGAAAAATAAAACTTTTCATGATTATAAAAATAAAATCAAGTTTATTAGTTTTGGTGCAACTGTTATGCAAAAATTTGGACTTGAAAAGCGTCTATTCAGATGATTACAATAATTGATTACGGGGTCGGTAATATTTTTGCTTTTCAAAATGTCTATAAAAGACTTGACATACCCACTAAAATTGCAAAAAATCGCCAAGACCTTGTTGATTCCGAAAAACTGATTTTACCAGGAGTAGGTTCATTTGATTATGCAATGGGTCAATTGAACGCTTCTGGTATGCGTGAAAAGTTAGATGAGTTAGTATTAGAAAAAAATATTCCAATAATTGGAGTCTGTGTAGGCATGCAGATGATGGGGAATACAAGTGAAGAAGGTAAGTTGCAAGGTTTGAAATGGATAAACGCGGAAATTTTGAAATTTGATGAAACTTTAATTCAGCAGCGTACCAAACTTCCACATATGGGTTGGAATGATGTAATACCTGTGAAAGAACACCCATTATTTCATGGGCTTGAGAAAGAATCAATTTTCTATTTTTTGCACTCATATTATTTTAATTGTAATGAATCTGGAAATAGTATTGCAATTTCAGATTATGGTATATCTTTTTCTTCGGCAGTCAATCGCGATAATATTTATGGTGTCCAATTTCATCCAGAGAAAAGCCATCAATTCGGAGAAAAATTATTATACAACTTTGCAAAGCTATAAAAATGTTACGTCCTAGGTTAATACCAAGTTTATTACTTCATGACAAAGGTTTAGTAAAAACTGTAAATTTTAAATCACCTAAATATATTGGTGATCCAATTAATGCAGTTAGAATTTTTAATGAAAAAGAGGTTGATGAGTTAGCTTTTTTTGATATAGATGCCACTGTGCTTAACAGAGAACCCGACTATGTTTTAATTGAGAAATTAGCAAATCAGTCTCGTATGCCTTTATGTTATGGAGGAGGTGTGAAATCTGTTGAACAAGCACAAAAAATATTTGGTCTAGGAGTGGAAAAAATTGCCTTAAGTAGTGCTGTAATGAATAATCCTGAATTAGTAACGCAAATAGCAAATCGAGTTGGTTCGCAAAGTGTTATTGTTGTACTGGATATCAAAAAAAAATTATTAGGTGGATATGAAGTATATACTCATAATGGAAAGAAGTCCACAGGAATTAATCCAATTGAATTTGTAAATGAATTAGAAAAGCTAGGAGCTGGAGAAATTATTATCAACTCAATCGATCAAGACGGAGTGATGAAAGGCTATGATTTAAATTTGATTAATAAAATAGCTGAACAGATTTCAATTCCTATGACAGTATTGGGAGGTGCAGGTTCACTTAATGATATTAAAAAAGTGATAGATAAACATGGTGTAATAGGTTTAGCAGCAGGGAGCCTATTTGTTTTCAAAGGTCCTTATAAAGCGGTTTTAATCAATTATCCCAATCAATTGGAGAAAAATAAAGTTTATAAAATTAGTAACTAGTGGAAATAAAAAATAAGATTCTTCTAATAACAGGAGGCACGGGATCATTTGGTAATGCTGTATTACGACGATTTTTGTGTACAGATCATTTTAAAGAAATAAGAATTTTTTCTCGCGATGAGAAAAAGCAGGATGATATGCGCAATCAGCTAAAAAATAAAAAACTAAAATTTTTTATTGGTGATGTTAGAGATTATAATAGTGTGGAGCCTGCAACACGTGGTGTTGATTACATTTTTCATGCTGCAGCATTAAAGCAAGTGCCATCCTGTGAATTTTTTCCTATGCAGGCTGTAAAAACTAATGTAGAAGGGACCCAAAATGTTATTCGAGCAGCAGACTTTAATAAGGTAAAGAAAATAATCTGTTTGAGTACAGATAAGGCAGCTTATCCTATTAATGCAATGGGGATTTCTAAAGCCATGATGGAAAAGGTGGCAATTGCTGAGTCTCGAAATCTGCAAAACACAATAGTTTGTTTAACTCGTTATGGTAATGTGATGGCGTCTAGAGGATCAGTAATTCCACTTTTTATTAATCAAATCAAGAATGGACTTCCTATAACCATAACAGATCCTAATATGACTCGTTTTTTAATGAGTTTAAATGATGCAGTGGATTTGGTTTTATTTGCTTTTGAGAAAGGTAATCAAGGAGATTTATTTGTTAATAAAGCACCTGCTGCTTCTATCAACGATTTAGCAAAAGCTATTAAGGAACTAGCACATGCAGATAATATAATTAATATCATAGGAACCCGCCATGGGGAAAAACTTTATGAAACGCTTTGTACGAGGGAGGAGATGGTAAAGGCAGAAGATATGGGTAATTTTTATAGGATACCTGCTGATAATAGGGACTTAAATTATTCTATGTATTTCTCTCAGGGGGAAAAAAATATTGCAGAAATAGAGGATTATCATTCGCACAATACTGAAAGATTAAATGTAGAAGGTGTGAAAAATCTTATTTCAAAGTTATCAGTAATTAAAAAGGAATTGTTTGGCGAAGACATTGATGAATTTCAAGATTAAAAACCAAATTTTTTTTCATAATAGTAATAATAAATCATGGAATGATTAAAGTTGGAATTACCGGTAGTAATGGTTTTATAGGTTACCATTTGAGCCAAACTTTAAAGCTTTTTAAAGATGAATTTATTCTAATTCAATTCGAAAGAAGCTATTTTGACAATATTCAATGTTTAGAAAAATTTGTATCATCTTGTGATGTGATTGTTCATTTGGCTGCATTAAATCGGCACAATGATCCTGAGTTTATTTATAAGACCAACATAACGCTAGTAAAAAAATTAGTCGATGCACTTAATAGAACAGACAGTAAACCCCATTTAATTATTTCTTCATCTTCTCAAGAGAAACGTGATAATTTATATGGCAAATCTAAAATTGATAGTAGATTATATCTTTCCAACTGGGTGAAGGAGAAAGGAGGTAAATTAAGCGGTCTAATTATTCCGAATGTTTTTGGTCCTTTTGGTCAACCTTATTATAACTCGGTTATTGCAACATTTTGTCATCAAATTTCTAGAGGCGAAACACCACATATTGAAATAGATGGAGAACTAAAGCTTGTCTATGTAAGTGATTTAGTTGAAGAAATAATTAAATTAATTCGAAAAAAGGATAATTCCCACGAATTGATAATACCGTTTAGCGCTCAAACTAAAGTATCAAAATTAATGTCACTGCTGCAATACTTCAGATCATCATATCAAGATAAAGGAGAGATTCCATCATTGCGAAATGATTTTGAACTTAAACTCTTCAATACGTATCGTTGTTTTATGGATATTCCCAACTATTTCCCTAAGAAATTTGTACAACATTCTGATAGTAGAGGGGCTTTTTTAGAAATAGCACGTCAAGGGGTCCCAGGACAAACTTCATTTTCAACCACTTTGCCAGGAATCACAAGAGGGAACCACTTTCATACTAGAAAAATCGAACGGTTTGCTGTTATTAAAGGAAAAGCATTAATCCAATTGAGAAAAATTGGTTCGGATATAATTCATAATTTTTATTTGGATGGGAATGAACCGTCCTATGTTGACATGCCAATTTGGTATACTCACAATGTTAAAAATATTGGAGAAGATACTCTTTATACCATTTTTTGGATAAACGAATCTTTTAATTCAGATAACCCAGATACCTACGTGGAAATAGTATAATCATGAATAAATTAAGAGTAATAACAGTAGTTGGTACAAGACCAGAAATTATTCGATTATCTCGCGTAATTTACGCATTGGATAATAGTCCGGTAATTCAACATACTATAATACATACGGGTCAGAACTACGATTTTGAATTAAATCAAATTTTCTTTGAGGATTTGGGAATTCGAAAACCTGATTTTTTTTTGGATGCGGCTGGTAAAACTTCTACAGAGACTATAGGTAATATATTAATTAAGATAGATCCTCTTTTAGAAGAATTAAAGCCAGATGCTTTCCTTGTTCTTGGAGATACCAATAGTTGTTTATGTGCAATTCCTGCAAAGAAGAGACAGATTCCTATTTTCCATATGGAGGCTGGTAATAGGTGTTTTGATCAAAGAGTACCAGAAGAAACAAATAGAAAAATTGTGGATCATATAGCTGATATTAATTTGACTTATAGTGATATCGCAAGAGAATATTTATTAAGAGAGGGTTTGCAAGCTGATAGGGTCATAAAAACGGGTTCCCCTATGTTTGAAGTTCTGAACTATTATTTATCATCAATAAAAAAATCTGATGTTTTAACAAAGCTAGGATTGGAAAAACATAATTATTTTGTTGTATCAGCTCATCGAGAAGAAAATATCAATATCCCTTCAAATTTTAACAGCTTAATAAAGTCCTTAAATTTAATTGCTGAAAAATTCGACCTGCCTATTATAGTTACTACACATCCTCGTACTAGAAAAATGATTGATAGTATTGGACTAAATTTGCACAAACAAATACAACTCTTAAAGCCAATGGGTTTTAGTGACTACAATGCATTGCAACTGCAGTCAAAAGCTGTACTTTCTGATAGTGGAACAATATCTGAAGAATCCTCTATTTTAAATTTTCCTGCATTAAATATCAGACAAGCGCATGAACGCCCCGAAGCTATGGAAGAAACTTCTGTTATGATGGTTGGACTGAATCCTGATAGAATATTGCAAGGATTAACTCAACTAGAATCACAAAAAAGAGGAGAATATCGATCATTTAGAAATGTTGCAGATTATTCTATGCCAAACGTTTCTGATAAGATTGTTAGAATTATTATTAGTTATACTGATTATATAAAAAGAGTAGTTTGGAGCCAAGAAATATAAAAAAGGTCCTCATACATTCCATTGTATTTAGTCCCGATGGCGTATCAACGGCCTACCTATACAATGATATTGCTTTGGGATTAGTTCAAAATGGCTTTGAGGTTATTGTATTAACTACAACTCCTCATTATAATTTGATTAATTCGGAAATTTCCAAACAGCCACTTTCAAGAAAAGTATTTGGTCTATATTTTACAAGTACTTTTGATGGTATCAAAGTGTACCATATTCCTTTAAAAAAGTATAAAAGTATTTTAAAGCGGATTCTCTCATTTCTTCATTGGCATATGGCTTCACTATTTTTAGCGCTAACTTTTAAAAAAATAAATTTTATTATTAGTCCTTCGCCGCCTTTGAGTATAGGCTTTATATCATTATTAATATCAAAAATAAAAGGAGCCAAAGCCATTTATAATGTTCAGGAAATTTACCCAGATCTATTAATAAACCAAGGAAGTTTAAAGTCTACCTTTTTAATTAATATACTAAAACGACTTGAAAGGTTTATTTATAATAAGTCAAATGCAGTAACAACAATTGATCAAGTTTTTTATTCAAATATTGCACCAAGATTTAATGATTCTAAAAAGCTTCATATAATTCCAAATTTTGTTGACACAGATTTGTATAGGCCTTTAAAAAATAAAGGATTATTACCTTCAATTTTTGGTGAGGGAAATGATAAAATTAAGATTATGTACGCAGGGAATATTGGTTACTTTCAAGATTGGGAACCTGTATTATATGCTGCAAAAGAACTGATTAATGAAAATCTTGAATTTTGGATAATAGGCGAAGGCGTTCAAAAGGATTTCTTAGAAAAGGAAGTACAAAGTCAAAATTTAACAAATATTCGAATTTTCCCTTATCAGAGTAGATCACTAATGCCCATTTTAAATAATCATGCTGATATTCATTTTATTGCTATAAACCAGCAGTTGGAACATGAGGGATTTCCATCAAAAGTGTACACCATTATGGCTTGTGCAAAACCACTCGTAGTTGTTACTGGAGATAAAACACCTTTACACATTTTTTTGAATGGTAAAAATTGTGCTGAATTAATAGTAGAAAAGCGAAATATAAATTTTACTAAATCAATAAGGAAATTGGCAAATGATAGTATTTTGAGAGAGCAATTAGGTCAAAATGGTTATAATGAAATTGTCAAAAATTATTCAAAAAAAGTTATAATCGCCAAATATGTAAACTTGTTTAATTCACTTTAGGTAAAGAATATTAAAATACTAAATGTTTTTTTAAAGATGTTTGATATCTCATTAATTGAAAAAACTAAGTTTTTACCCAAATAAATAATACTGAATCATAATATCATTTCTGCTTTGAAAGAAAATCTTTTAAGGCTATCTTCGCTCTAATTCCTGGAAATAAGAGAATTAATTTGTTTAAAATAATATTCATGAGAAAAAATTGGCTGAAAGTAGTAGTTTTCACACTATGCATAGGCGTTACCCAATGGGCCATGGCGCAATTACCTACTATTCCACAGGTGTCGAGTATTAATATTGATGCATTGTCTGATGCGCAGTTTCAGTCTTATTTGCAACAAGCCCAATTAAGCGGTTTGTCAGAAGCAGAAATAGAAGCCAAAGCCAAAGAGCGTGGCCTCAGTGCTGCACAAATTGCACAAATAAAAATCAGAATGGCATCTTTGAATACAGGTGCAATAGGGGATAAAAAAACTAGTAATGCTGCTTATGAATCTAGAAAACCAATTAATACAAAAAACGAGTTTAAAAAAGATGAAAAAGAAGGATTGAAGATATTTGGATCAGAATTTTTCTCTAATGCCAACCTCACTTTTGAACCCAATATGCGTATTGCTACTCCCAGCAACTATGTTTTAGGTGTAGATGACGAATTATCGATCGATATATTTGGTTTTTCAGAGAAAACATCTAAATACAAAATTAATACCGAGGGGCAAATACGTATTCCTAATATAGGACCTGTTACCATTGCTGGGTTAACCATAGATGAAGCAAAGACCAAACTAAAATCAGTGATGTCTAAAACATATCCAGGTTTAAGCAGTGGAAACACTTTTTTACAGATTAGCTTGGGACAAATTAGAAGTATTCGGGTAACCTTAATAGGTGAAGTCAGTCAGCCGGGTACTTATGAAATGTCTTCTTTATCTACCTTAGCCAATGCATTATATGCTTCAGGTGGTCCGTCAAACAATGGCTCTTTCAGAAAAATAGATCTCATCAGAAATGGAAAACGACTCGTAACATTTGATTTATATGATTTTTTATTAAATGGAGATCTAACTAAAAATGTCTTACTAAAAGATGATGATATTATTAAAATTCACCCCTATGCCGTTCGTTTAGCATTAACAGGTGCTGTAAAAAGACCAGCGATATATGAATCTGAACCAGGTGAAAACTTAGGAACTGTTATTGAAAAATACGCCAGTGGGTTTGCAGATAGCGCCAATCGAAATAAGATAACTATACAACGTCTAGGAGAATTAGGTAAATCAATATTAAATGTTGACTCAAAAAGCATCAACACATTTAATTTAAAGAGTTCTGACTCTATTGTAGTAGGTGCTATACCTAAACGTTTTGAAAATCGAGTGGTAATTGCTGGTTCAGTTTACTATCCGAATAGCTATTCAAGTTCTGCTTACCCTACAATAGGAGATTTATTGAAAGCAGCGCAAATAAAAGAAAATGCCTTCACCACTCGTGCCCTACTTTTTAGAACAAATGAAAGCAAAGACACTACTATTACCGCTATCAACTTAAATAATAGCGCTGACTTAAGTTTAAATCTTCGAAACGATGATTCTCTTCATATATATAGTAAAAACGCTTTAAAAGAACCCTCTTATGTAATCATAACTGGGGAAGTGAATAGGCCAGACAGCTTCAGCTATGCAGCTGGTATTCGATTAGAAGATTTAATTTTATTAGCAGGTGGACTAAAAGATCGCGCATCTTTTAAAGAAGTAGAAGTTCTTAGAAGAATTAGAAAAGATGCTACCTTAAGCGATACAAGCGTTTACAACACCATATTAAAATTCAATTTACAGGACAGCTTGGCTTTAACCAATGGTCAAGCAGCTATTGAATTAGAGCCTTATGATGTGGTTAATGTTAAAAACTTGCCACGCAACCAAGCTGCAGGTTCTGTAACCATTAATGGAGAAGTATTATTCCCTGGAACTTATTTATTGAATACCAAAAAAGACCGTGTAAGTGATTTGTTTACTAGAGCTGGTGGTATTTTAAATACTGGATCTTTATCCTCTGGTTATTTTTTAAGAAATACCTACCAGGCAGCTTTAAAAGGGGAAGTATTAGAGATCAAAAAATCATTAGCCAAACAATTGAGCAATGATACACTAACGCAAAAATTCTTAGATAGTACTTTGTCTAAAGAAAAAGTGTTGATGTCGGTAAACCTACAAAAAGCACTTGCGAATCCCGGTTCATCTGATGATATAGTTTTAGAAGAAGGTGATATGATTACTATCCCTAAAACACCGGTATCCGTTCAAGCATTTGGTGGCGTAAATATTCAGAAAAAAGTGAACTTTTACCCAGGGCTAAGAACTAGAAAACTCATTAAGGAATCAGGTGGTTTTGCAGAAAATGCCAACAAAAGTGGCACTTATATTCTTTATCCTGATGGCAAAATTAGAACAGCAAATAGCTATGTCTTTTTCAGAACTTATCCTAAATTAGTTCCTGGTGCTGAATTGTATGTACCTGTAAAGAAAAACAAGCGGGGGCTAACAACTGCTGAAGTAATGGGGATTAGTAGCAGCGTAATAGGATTAGGAGCAATTATTATCGGTATATTAAATGCAACTCGTTAAATATGTTCAATATGAACTATTTGTAAATACAATGTAATATGGTTTTTTAATGAAGAAAATTTTAATTTCTGGTGCTAACGGGTTTGTTGGTCAAAATTTTATTAATAAATTTAGTAACCAATTTATTATATACAAATATAATCGAGAGAATAATGAAGTAGATTTTAGAATGTCAGACGTTTTCATTCATTTAGCAGGAAAGGCGGAAGACAGAAAAAAACATTTAAATAAAGATGAATATTTCGAGTCTAATGTAGCTTTAACAAAGAAACTATTTGATGCTTTCTTGTTATCGACGTCTAACAAATTTATTTTTGTAAGTTCAATAAAAGCTTGCTCAGATTTTTCTTCTTTACCAATAACTGAAGAAACTTTATGTAATCCATCAAACTATTACGGCGAATCAAAATTAATGGCGGAACAATACCTTAAATCGCAGAACCTACCTAAGGGCAAGAAGCTCTACATATTGCGTCCTTGTTTAATTCATGGTTCTGGTAACAAGGGTAATCTTAATGTATTATATAATTTAGTTTCAAAAGGATTGCCTTGGCCACTAGGCGCATTTGAAAACAAACGGTCCTTCTGTTCTATCGATAATTTTTTATTTGTTTTACAGGAGTTGATCATAAGAGATGATATTCCTTCAGGAGTCTATAACATTGCAGACGATGAGCCTTTATCTACAAATGACCTTATTAGACTCATTGCAAAAACACGAAGTCAAAAACCAATTATCTGGCGCATTTATCCCTTTTTATTTAAAATGTTCAGCAGAATCGGGGATATAGTAAATTTGCCCTTAAATTCTGAGAAATTAGGTAAATTAACTGAATCATGTATAGTAAGTAACATGAAAATTAAGCAAGCCTTATGCAAAGAGTTACCCTTTTCAAGTAAAGACGGAATTACAAAAACATTTCAATCTTTTAAAAATAATGATTAGGATATTAGATTTTATTTTTTCATTCTTGGGCCTAATATTGTTTAGTCCAATTTTGATCATTTTATTTTTGATTGGTTACAGAGAATCTAGATCACCCTTATTTCGCCAAGAAAGAATTGGAAAAAATATGAAAGGTTTTAATTTATTGAAATTTAGAACTATGCATACAAATACCCAATCTATAGCCACACATTTAGTAAACCCTAATTCAGTTACTAAATTTGGGAAATTTTTACGTAAGTCTAAATTAGACGAATTGCCACAACTTTGGAACGTATTAGTAGGTGATATGAGCTTGGTAGGTCCTCGACCAAATTTATTTAACCAAACAGAGCTTCTTGAAGAAAGAAAAAAATTAAGAATCTATGACGTAAAGCCAGGTATAACTGGCTTGGCACAAGTTAGAAAAATTGATATGTCTGAACCTAAAAAATTGGCAGAAACTGATGCAATAATGATTCAAAAATTTTCAGTCTATTATTACCTTTTATACATTTTATTGTCAGTAATTGGAGTAGGATCAGGAGACCGTATCAAGAAAGCATAATGTTATTAAGGCTTTTAAAAACAACTTATCCTACCCTTTTATTTTTTTCAGTAATAAATGTGTTGGTTAATTTCTCATTTAATATATACCTACCTCTACGGATCGGCTTAGAAAAGTATGGGCAGTTTCGCTATGTTTTTGCTGTTATTGCTTTTTCAGGAATATTTCATTTAGGTTATTTAGATGGGTATTTTTTATTAAATGCAAGGCATCAAAATAAGTTTAGTATAAGTTTTGTGTATTTATTTTTATTGACAAGCACATTTTTTTTTCTTTTTTCATTATTTCTATCCACTTTTATTTTTTTTAATTTCTCTGATTTTATCTGGCTCTATTTAATTGTAATTTGCGCAACTTTTATAAACGGGATAGTTTTACTTTTCCAGTTGCAAAATCAATTTCTTTATTCAGTGATAGCACAAATAGTGCCTATCATATCAACTTTACTTTTATTGCAATTCGAATTATTTAAAACTTACTTTCAATATAATATTTTTCAGTCTATTTTCTTTTTATACTTCTTTCAAATATTATTATTGCTAACCA
>CALRUG020000099.1:0-11973 GCA_943371295.1 Synechococcus sp. UW140
ACATTTTTGACATGCCATTTTAAATCCCCATCAAAACTGCCTTTGCTTCCTGTCCATTGTTCAGTGAAATAGATATTTTTATTTGGATATGCCTTTTTAACGGTAGATAATGCAGCTATATCTCCAGCATACAAATGAAAAGCAGAACCATCAATATATTGATTGGCAGCAGCATCATTTAAAATAGCAATGGGAAATTCCGGATGATCACAGTTATGATCCCAAATAACAATCTTTGTATTAATGGAGAACTTAGTAAATAAAGGCCCTAAATGATCTTTGATAAATATTGTTTGTTCTTCCGCATTCATTAACATACTGGGATTATTGCCCCCATGTTGGGGTTCATTTTGAATAGTGAGTGCATCAATAGGAATTCCGTTTCCCTTCATTAACTGAATATATTTCACTAAGTATCTTGCATAAGCCCTATAATAAATGGGGATCAAACTCCCTCCCATACTATTGCCGTTGGTTTTCATCCAAGTAGGTGGACTCCATGGAGTGGCCATAAATTTAATGGAGGGATTGATTGCTATTATTTCTTTTAATAGTGGTATTAAATGAAGCGTGTCTTGAGACAAATTAAATTGTTGCATTAAAGTATCTGTTTTACCAGCAGGTAAATCATTGTAACTAAAAACGGATTCACTCAAATCGGAAGCACCCACACTAATTCGCAAATAACTAATTGAAATGGAGTTTGCTGCTTTCCCAAAAAGCTCTTGCAATAGTGCTTTTCGCAGCATAGGCGCCATTTGTTGAATCAATAGTGCTGATCCACCCGTAAGGGTAAAACCAAAACCATCAATGGTTTGAAATTTTTTCTTGGTATCAATTAAAATATTTGAAGTAAGGTTGTTAGCGCCAGTTTGTTTCAATGGCAGCATTTGCTTTTGCAATAATTGCGATTGATCTCCAGTAGTTATATATGCAATGGCTGTTTTGTTTTGTGCATAGCAAAAATGCAAAAGCACAAATACCCAAATACTGGTTTTCAAAACCTTGGAGAACAGATACATAACAATATGATTTATATCATGAAATTAAAGCAGTTTAGTTATACTAAGTATTCATTTAGTAAATTTGTACATATTCAAAAAGCATGAGTCTTAAGCCTTCTATTCCTTTTGTAACAGCTACTGAAGCCATTCAACAAATTCAATCTAACTCAACTGTATTCTTGCATGGAAGCGCAGCAACTCCAGTTAGATTAATCAATGAGTTGGTCAATCAAAAAGATCGATTACAAAATGTTGAACTAATCAGCATCACCCAACAAGGTGTAAACATGAATGATCCTTCATTGGCAGGGCATTTCTACATGAATTCACTTTTTGTTTCGGAAAGTAATAGAAAAGCCATTAGTCAAGGCATGGGCGATTATACACCTGTTTTCCTAAGTGAAATCCCCTTGTTATTTAATCGAAATATTTTAAAAGTAGATGTAGCAATTGTATCTGTTTCGCCACCAGACAAACATGGTTATTGTTCCTTGGGCACTTCTGTAGACATCGTAAAGTCTGCATTGCGCTCGGCCAAACTAGTGATTGCACAAGTGAATCCCAATATGCCCAGGGTGCATGGGGATGGATTTATTCCCTTCTCCCGATTTGATATGGCAGTTTGGACAGATGATCCATTGCCAGAAGTGAGCTATGCGAGTGGTGCAACAGAAGTACATCATAAAATAGGAAAGATTGTAGCAGAATTGGTAGAAGATGAAGCCACATTACAGTTGGGTATTGGAAGTATACCAGATGCAGTATTAAAAAATCTTACCAATCATAAAAATTTAGGGCTGCATACCGAAATGTTTTCTGATGGAGTGATTCCCTTGATTCAAAACGGCACCATCAACAATAGCAGAAAGAAAATTGTAAAAGGCTATTGTGTTACTTCCTTTATGTTAGGCACGAAAGCGCTTTATGATTTTGCAGACGACAATCCTATCATTAAATCGTTAGACATTGATTATGTAAACGACCCAAGGGTATTAAGTTTAAATAAAAAAGTAACAGCTATCAATAGTGCTATTGAAATTGATTTAACTGGTCAAGTTTGTTCAGACTCCATTGGTATGTATCAATATTCGGGAATTGGTGGTCAAATGGATTTTATAAGGGGAGCAGCACTGTCTGAAGGAGGAAAACCCATCATTGCCATTCCATCTGTCACCAATAAAGGAATTTCGCGCATTGTACCTTACTTAAAACAAGGTGCAGGTGTAGTTACTACCAGGGGACATATCCATTGGGTGGTTACTGAATATGGTGCAGTCAATTTATTTGGAATGAATATGACACAACGTGCAAAAGCACTCATCAGCATAGCACACCCAGACCATCAAGAAACATTAGAAAGAGCCACTGCTGAGCGTTTTAAATGTTAGCCTTACTGATACAATGGACTTTGCAGTAGCGATACACAATAATCTGTAGCCCATGCACCTGCAACATCTACGTAAATAATATTGGGCTTGTTCCTAGTAGTAATGGTTTGATTTAAAATCCATTCATTAAGCTTTACTGGTAATTGTTGGTTAGCAATTTTTGCATGATCAATAATGCTTTTGTTTTTACGAATCATATTAGCCAATAAAATTGCTCCATTCACCAATGGATTTAAATGTTCATCTTGAAAATCATTACATACAGCTGATGCTTCATCTGAACTTTGGGTAATTTGCCAATCAAGTCTAATTAAGTCGTTTCGCTGAACACCTGCTGAACATTTCCTAAAAAACCCTTCTTCAGTTTGAATTAACTTCTTAAGATTGTTGGTACTGGCATAAGCCCTTCTAAAATTGATAAAAGCATTAGAAGAATCGGTCATATCGCAACGAGGAAAAAAAGGGTGCTCCCAGTTTGGAATTTCGAAGCTTAAAATCACTTTCCCAGCTAATAGCTTAAGGGGAACGTCTCCAACAGCAATGGCTTCATTTTTATAAATATGTTCTTCCCCAATCCAATTGATTAAACTTTCTTGTAAATGCTTTAAAGGCAATTCTTTTTCACAAAAATGGCTGAATGAAATAAGTATTATTTCATTCCTATTTTCTTGCAAGAATTTTTTTACAGCAATCGCTATCTCTTTGAGCCGTTCACCATATCCACCGCCAATTGCATCTTCCATACAATCTGCAGCAGCATGCTTTGTATAAAGAAATTGATTGTACATACCTGCTCTTAAATCAAACATGCGAATTCCTTGTTGCAATTGCATTTCAATGGAAATTTCTTGCGTCAAGGTATTACAAGCATTGATAGTACCTTTTTGTTGCCCACCAGTAGCAGTTAGCACACTCATGCCAGCATCATGCGAACCCGGAATAACAATCTCTTTTAAAGTTTTATTACTACCATTTGGCATTACAATTTGCTCCATCCATTTAGCAGAATTGTATTCTTTTAAAGTACTTTGATAAACCTTATTATTTAATCCAACAAATTGCATTATCCATTCTCTGTCTTTTACGTGCTTTATTTGCAAGAGTTTTTTGGTATTAAAATAAATAGGCAAGGGCACATAATTCGTGGGCTTATCTAGTTGATCTTTGAATGAATAAAACAACTGATAATTATTGAATTTCTTTTTGCTAGAAACCTTATCATTCACCGGATAAAAATTTCCATCCTTTGCTTTCCAGTAAAACTGAAAAGCTGCTTTAATGGTATTGGTATCCCAATTATTAGGACTTAAATTAATTTCTGTTGGGAACCCTGCCCATAAATTTTGGGCATTAGAAAATACTGCTATTAAACACCAATAAATAGTAAAAAATATTCTTTTTAAATACATTTTTTACTCAGGAGTTTGATCTTTAGTGGGAAGAATAAGAATATTTTGTTGGGGCATAGCGAATTCAATTTGTTTAGCTTTAAAAACACGATCAAGGTCCATGATGAATTGACTCCAAACATGACCCGCATCGCTATAACGCTTTACCCAAAAAAAGACGGTTAAATCGATTGACCCATTTACAATTTGTCGAAACTCCACTAAATGAGCCGGATTTTTCAAAATTTCGGGGTTTTCATTCAATATTTGCTGAATTAAATCATGTACTTCATTAAGATTATTCTTAAGGTCAATAGTCAATTTAAGTTCTAGTCTTCTAAAGCCTTTTTCTTGTGACCAATTCAATAGTTGGGCATTCATCAAATCTCCATTTGAAATAATCAAATTTGCTCCCTCCCATGTTTTAATAATGCTGCTTCTAAATCCAATAGATTTCATGGTTCCTGATTTACCCATCACTTCTACAATGTCACCAACATTAACCGGTTTTTCAAAAGCCAATATAAGACCACTTACTAAATTATTAATGAGTGTTTGCAATCCAAAACCTATACCCACACTCAAGGCTCCCAATATAATGGTGATTTTATCTAAAGGAATACCTGCAGCCGCAAACGCCAAGAATATTCCAGCACTAATAATGCCAATTCTAATTAACAATATCCAACTACCTAAACCAGATTTATTTGTTTTATCAGCATGATCTATTGATTGCAAAGTATCTGAAGAAATAAATGATACAACCCTAGATGCAAAAAATGAAACAAAAATGATGATGATAAAATCTGTAATTCCTTTAATGCTAAAAGTGTAAACGCCAATTGTTCTCTCTTCAAATAACCAATTTGAAATGGGTTCAGCTAATTGGTTATAGAGATAAAAATTTCTTGACACTAAAACAAGCCAACCAATTATCAATAAGAAATAAAAGAAAGATGGAACCCTAGATCCGACTTTATTAAAATTGATGTAGAATAATTTTTTGTTATGCGCCTGGTAAGTTTCAGTAGCATAAAAAAGTACATCATTTAATAAACGAACAGTCCAAAGCAATAAAATACCACTCAATACACTAAAATATCCAGTTACCATTAGTGATTTGGCTAAATTATAACTACCATAGACATTGAATCCCAATGATATAAATTGAAAAACCATTAAACCCAATAAAAAATACTTGATGAATTTTTCCTTCAATTCATGTTGGTGTTTTTTCCATAAAATCAAGAAGTAACTTCCCATTAATAGGCCAACAACTGAAAGCGTACCTATAAAAATTCTTTCCGTTTCAGAAGCCAAAAGAATGAGATTATCAAATGTGACAATGATAAATAAAGTAAAAATGCTCAACCAGAACTTTCTCCAAAAAGGACTAATATAATTCCAAAATGTAAAGGTTAACGAAAGCGCAGAAATGATCCAAATCCAACAATAAAAAATAAAAGGTGGGTCAACAAATAAGAATTGACAAAAACCTAAATTAATAATAATCGAAGACAATAAAGGAGAACGAAAGACCAAATGTTCACCCGCTACTTTTTTCTTCAATGAAAAAATGAAAACAGAAAGTAACAAAATAAATAAAATCAATAGTGCAATCTTACCTAGGTTATCTTGAAAATAAAAAATCAGCGCCATTTTTTCTTTCAAGAAAGAGTATTTCCAAATTTCATCTAGTGACAATTGATTGATTAACCAACCATCATATTGTTTAAACTCAACTTGCAAGCTTTGCTTAAATAATCTTTTTCGCTGTTCTTGTATATCATCAAATTCAAGTTGGAGTTGATTCTTTTGAACAACAATTTTATTTTTGATGGTTTCAAGGCTAAGAATTGCATTTTGAAGGTTCAATTCAATCGGCTTTAAAACAAGTCCAATTGCTTTTAAGCGGTTACTGTATTGAATGAGTCCAGCAGTATCTTTAGGAAAATTGTATAAACTGCTATCACTCTTCAATGAATCCAATTCTTTTCTAAATAAAACCAATTGATCTAAATATTCATCAACCTGATTATAAGCTTGCCCTATTTTAAAAATAAGCTCTTTATTTAATTTACTTGAAATGGATAAATTACGTTGAGTTTGAATCGATCCAATATTATCAAAAACGCCCTTTTTAACGATTTGATTCCAACTTGCTATTTGACTTAAACTTGAGTTTATATTAAGTGTATCAATTCCATTTTTCAGATACCCTTTTGCACGTTGACTCACTTTAAGCATATCATCCATAATTAGTGAGCGCTTTATCTCTGCCTTATGTTGCACTAAATCAGACAAACTTTTTTGGAGTTCTTTGGTTTCAGCTTGTTTGATTTTTTCAACAAAAATGGCTTTAATAGAATCTGCATTTTGGCTAAATCCAACTAAACAAAAAAAAGACCCCACTAAGAATAAAATGATTTTATGACACATAAACGTACTTGTATTAACAATTTATTCATTATTTTGATTATTACAATAAAACAGTAGTTTATGCCCAAATTTTTTTGTTTTCTTGGTAGTTTATTGTGCGTTTATTTTGGACTTTCTCAAGATGCAAATTATTGGTCATCGGCTTATGGGCCCGGTGGCTTTTTTGTGCCAGGTGCAACCATAGCTAAAAATGGAGATAGCGGAGTATTATTTTATAATCCAGCGCTGCTTGCTTACAATACCAAAAATTCATCCAATATTAGTGGCAGTGTATATAATTTCAATTTATTGAAAATAAAAAATGGCACTGGAGAAGGGTTAGACTTAAGGCACGAGTACACTAATATCATGCCTGTAATTGCATCCAATACCATTTATTTAAAACTAAAAAAGCCCATCACATTTGCTTATGCCATTTTATATACCCCTGTTTTTCAATTCAATACTTCGCAAAGAAGAGATGAACAAATAAATGTTTTATCGGATACATATAGCCCAGGTAAGGAATTTTATATTGGCCAATATGTACATAGTAATACCATTAATGAAACTTCAGCTATTTTCTCTTTAGGGAAGAGCATTAATAAAAAATTAGCAATAGGATTTACTGGAATGTTTACTACCAGAAGACAATTTTTTAGCCATAATATCACCGCTAGGGCATTGATCAATGACAATTCAACATTATTTCAAAAACTAGTTACCGTTTCAGAACAATATGTAGTAAATAGTCGAAATTATCATTTACAATTCAAAGCAGGGCTTTCTTATAGTTTTAATGAAAAAAATCATTTAGGATTAATGGTGACACTTCCCAACTTGAAAGTTTTTGGGAAATCCGATATACTAGCAGAGTATGCAATCAATAATTTGAGGATTAGCAATACGGAAATCTTTTTACTTGGCAGTACCAGACAAACGAAATTAACCAGTACTTATAAGAGACCATTAAGTATAGCAGCAGGATACACCCATTATTACAAAGGGGGTGAAATTTATTTTGCTTCTGAATTTTTTAATAGCGTAAAAGCCTACAGTTTAGTACAACCCAGAGATGAAGCATTTATTCGCCCTGATACTGGAACAGTAAAAGAATTCAGCGCTTCAGAGATTAGCTTAAAAGATGCGGGAAAATCCATTTTTAATTTTTCCTTTGGTATAAGCTTTCCCTTAAAAAATGAGGTGAAAGGATTTTTTTCTGCAAGAACCGATTTTACTTATGCAGGTAAAGAAATGATTGAAAACAATAATGGATTTAATGCATCTTCTGTTAATTATGACCTGTATCATTTTCAAGCTGGTGCCAATTTCAAGAAAAGAAAATTTAATTTAAAAGCAGGCTTATTATTAAGTTATGGACGTAACAAATCCCTTGAACAATTGGTCAACTTTGACGACCCAAGTGAACTCAATTTTTTAGAAGGCAATAAAGACAAAACACCGGCATCCAAGTTCTCTGCTGGATTCATGTTGGCTTATGTGCACAATTTTTGATTAGAAAATTAATGTTTCCAAACAGGGGTCTCATTTCTTTTAGGTTCATTAGTCAAGTTAATTTTCTTTTTGCTAAGTAAATTTATGACCCAAACATCATATTGTTTGGAAGTACCACTAGAATAAGCAATCCATTTACCATCAGGAGACCAATCAGGTGAATAATCTTCTAAAATATCATTAGTTAAATTAGTGATATCAGACCCGTCAGCATTCATAATAAATAAATCATAATTTTTATCTTCGGTTGGACCATAAAATGCAATTCTTTTTCCATCAGGTGAAAACTTAGCACCAGAATCAAATCCTTTTTTATAAGTTAAACGCTTTTCGTTTGCACCAGTTTTATCCATGATAAAAATCTCCCCATTAGTTGTTTTCAAGGTATCAACCAATTCAACTAACTGCCTGGTAAATAAGATTTTCTTGCCGTCAATGGACCAGGTAGGAACTTCTTCGAACAAATCATTATTCGTGACTCTATAAATATTAGAACCATTACTGTTCATGGTATATATTTCTCGATTTTTATTATCTCTATCGGAAGTAAAAACAATTTGCTTTCCATCAGGTGACCAGGAAGACCAAAAATCTAAGGATTTATGATTGGTTAAATTTCTGACATTTTTGCCATCAGCAGTCATTGAGTATACTTCAAAGTTTCCATCACGGGTTGTTAAGAAGGATAAAGTTCCAGATGGAATACTATCATTTTGACTAAGTTTGTTTAAAGAAGAAGTAGACTTGCATGATTGATTGCAAATTAATACTAGAAAAATAAATATCAAGAAATTCAACTTTCGCTTCATATTGACTAATATTTAGCATTAAGAATATTCAATATTACTAATTTTTATTAATTATATTTTTCAATAACGCTACAAAAGCTTGAGGAGCTGACCATTGTGGATTGTGATCTGCTTCTAAAATGGTTACAGGCCAATTATATTTTTTGGCCTTTTCAGCTTGTGTAGAAAAATCATCTTTTGCACTATCTTTTCCTTTATCAACAGTGAGAATATAATTGGTAGGAATAACTAACCTTTTGGGATTCTTTAAACTGATTTTATCTGTAAATGTTTTAACAGAATGGGGAACATCTTTAGGAGCAGGTTGATTAGGTCTTACCCATCTAGGCACTAAAAATCCATTTTCTATTAAAGGTTTCATTCCTTCAGGTGTTTTACCTTGGGCAAATACGCTCTCACCATCTTCAGGCACAAAAGCATCTAGATAAATCAGTTTTGAAATTCTTTCAGGTATGCTATCTGCTACACCCGTTACAACCATTCCTCCATAACTATGTCCCACTAAAATCACATTACGTAAATCTTCAAATAAAATGGTGTTAACCACATCTTGAATATGGGTATTCAGTCCTATTTCAGGTGTAGCTAAATGAACTCGCTCACCTTGGCCTGTTAGTGTGGGCCTATATACTTTATATCCAGCAATAGTTAACAAAGAATCTACTTTTTTAAACGCCCATCCACCACCCCAAGCCCCATGTACAATCATATAAGTAGGCTTGTCGGTTGATTGAGAAAAACAAGTAAAAGAAATTGCAATGAAATTAATGATGAAAAAGACAGATAATTTATTATTCAACATTTGATTTTATTTTAAAAAAGTGAAAGTGGAATACTTATTTTTTTGCCCCTCGTTTGATGGGCTTACCATATTTTTTCTTCATTTCATCTTTACGTCTAACTTTTACATTTCGCTTTTGATTTTTGGCTGATTTCTCATGAAATGCAGGGCCAGCATCTGATTTCTTTTTGGGCTTAATGTAGGGCACTTTCATGTAAACCTTTGGCTTCTCGTCTTCAGTAAGAACATCAGAAATGCTCAAGAGAACCGGTATTTCAGTTACAGGTATTTCATACTTCATCAGCTGCTCAATGGCAATGATTGAAGGCATTTCCTTTTCGGTGGTAAAACTGATAGCAATACCTTTTTTATCAAACCTTCCAGTTCTTCCAATTCTATGAATATAATTTTCAGGAATATCTGGTATATCAAAATTGATTACATGTGTTACTTCTGCAATATCAATCCCTCGTGCAACAATATCAGTTGCAATAATAAACCGATAATCGCCGTCCTTAAACTTTTTAACGGTATTGAATCGATGATTTTGCTCTTTGTTAGAGTGAATAATACCCATTGAACCCGCAAATCGGTTTGCTAATGACTCAAACAATTGATCAGCCAATTTTTTGGTTGCTGCAAAGACCAACACTTTGGTCATGGTAGCGTCTTGCTCTAATAAAAGTTCTAGTAAATTTACTTTTGTATGATAATTAGGAACATTGAATCGGCTTTGTTCTATATTATCCAATGGAGTACCTGTTGGAGCAGCTTCTACACGAATAGGAGCATTAAAATAGGTTTCCATTAGCGACTCCACTTCTTCCGTTATGGTTGCAGAGAATAAAAGGTTCTGTCTTTTTTGCGGCAACAAATCCATGATATTTCTCAACTGTGTTCTGAATCCAAGGTTCATCATTTCATCTACTTCATCTATTACCAGCTTTTTAATATACTTAGTTTTAAATGCTCCATTCATGGCCAAATCAAATAAACGGCCAGGGGTTGCTACCAACACATCTACACCCTTCTCTACTTCCAATTGCTGGGTATTGATATTTACTCCGCCATAAACGCCAACAACAACTAAACTCATATAAGTGCTTAGTTTCTTAACTGTTTCTACCACTTGAACAACCAATTCTCGCGTAGGAACTACAACTAAAATTTGAGGGTCTCTGTTTTTGTTGAACTTCCATTGTCTTAAACAAGGCAACAAATATGCGATGGTTTTACCTGTTCCTGTTTGTGCAATGCCACATACATCTTTTCCAGACATAGCAATGGGGAATACCTTGTGCTGAATGGTTGTAGGAGTAGAATACCCTAAGTCATCTAAGGCTGAAAATAAAGCTGTATTGAGATTGAGTTCTTGAAAAGTCATATAATCCTATAATATACAAATATAGCTTTAATTAAATAGGTGCTTAAATGGCCAAAGAATGCTGCTGTTTTAAGCAAATAAATTAAGCTGATTGATTCAAAATATTTGATATTTTAAATTCAACATTTACTAGAAAAGCGATTATAAAGATCTCTAGAATAAAATAGGTAAATCCCAAAATAGTGAGATGGTCATAATGAAATCCAATAATAAACATTGTAATTAAACAATAGAGTAAATTGGCAATTGCTATAACTCTTATAAAAAGTTTAAACTTTTGCTTTACTAATAAATAACAGCATGCAGAATAAATACAATATATATTAGGCAAGATTGTTAATAATATGAGTTTTGAACTGTCAATTCCAATATAATTACTATAGAATCTTGAAATAATAAATAAGCAAAAAGAAGAAAGAAACGCCCCAATAGAGTCAATTATAAAAATGGTTTTGGGTTTGCTTTTAAAATAACTAATCATTGAATGTTGATTGATCATCTAACAAATTGAGTTGTTCAACTGTTATTTATTTTCTGAATGGTATTCCAATTTCTGGTGGTGATATTCTTTCCAAAAAGCTTTTCCAAGTCTTCCATTCCTTTTGGGGTGTTGCTTTTTGTAATATCTAAAACACTTACTATAAAATTGTCTCTTACACCAATAATCGTAAAAGCCTTATCAATAGAAATATAGGGTAGCTTTAATTTTGTGGCAGATGGTTCTTTTAAAAATGATACATACAACCGTATATTTTTATGAATCTCAACATTCGCAAATGGATCATCATTCACTAATTCGTTTATTTGATTTTGGGGGATTAAAATCACTGAAATTGGGAAACCAAAATTTTCATTAAGGGCAGATTCAATCATTCGCTCCAAAGCAACAATATCTTTTTTCTTGGTTTCAAAAACAATATTTCCTGAGTTTAAAATGGTTTTTACATTTTCAAAGCCCAATTGGTTAAGTAACGATTTCAGGTCTGCCATGGGCACTTTGTGATGCCCTCCAACATTAATGCCGCGGAGAAAGCCTACGATTTTTGCCATAGCGTCTAAAGGATGACGAAAGTATGTTTTCAGAGAAAGTAGTTCTAATCAAATAAGTTTTGATATTACTTTTCCTAAAGGGGTATCAGATTCAACTAAAACTAATTTCCCATTTTTATACGTATAATATGAATTTTTATTATCAGGTGTTACTACAACATATCTTCCATTAGTAGTTTCTTTCATTGATAATTGCTTGGCATACATATTTGAAAATATTGTTGAAATCCCCTTAG
>CALRUG020000100.1:0-11743 GCA_943371295.1 Synechococcus sp. UW140
ATTATTTAAACGCTGGGGTAGGCAACGAAGTTGCAAATGGTAGAGTAAGATTGGGTGGTGGTAAACACAGTAGGTTCAGAATGCGTTTGAGATTGGTATACTCAAGATTATAATTAATCAACAACAAAACTTTAAAACTATATTCAATGCCTTATTTATTTACATCTGAGAGTGTTTCTGAAGGACATCCGGACAAGGTAGCGGATCAGATATCTGATGCGCTAATTGACCATTTTTTAGCGTTTGATCCACAGAGTAAAGTGGCTTGCGAAACCTTAGTAACTACTGGTCAGGTGGTATTAGCGGGCGAAGTGAAGTCAAAAGCTTATTTAGATGTTCAAGAGATTGCTCGCGGGGTGATTCGCAAGATTGGTTATACCAAGAGTGAATACATGTTCGAAGCAAATAGTTGTGGAATTTTATCTGCAATACACGAGCAGAGTGCAGATATTAACCAAGGGGTAGATAAGAAGAAGAAAGAGGAGCAGGGAGCAGGCGACCAGGGGATGATGTTTGGTTATGCCAGCAATGAAACAGAAGACTATATGCCTTTGGCGTTGGATTTAGCGCATAAGATTTTGATTGAATTGGCAGCTTTAAGAAGAGAAAACAAAGCCATCAAATATTTAAGACCTGATGCCAAAAGCCAGGTGACTTTGGAATACGACGACAATAATCAACCTGTAAGAATTGATGCGATTGTAGTATCTACTCAGCATGATGATTTTGATACAGAATCGAGGATGTTGGCGAAGATTAAAGCAGATATTATCAATATCTTAATTCCAAGGGTAAAAGCGAAGTACAAGAAGTACGCGAAGTTGTTTAACAAAGACATTAAATACCATATCAACCCTACGGGTAAGTTTGTAATTGGTGGTCCTCATGGAGATACTGGTTTAACTGGTCGTAAAATCATCGTAGATACTTATGGTGGTAAAGGAGCCCATGGTGGTGGTGCATTTAGTGGTAAAGATCCAAGTAAGGTAGACCGTTCTGCGGCTTATGCTACGCGTCATATTGCGAAGAACTTGGTAGCTGCTGGTGTGGCAGATGAAATATTGGTACAAGTGTCTTACGCGATTGGCGTGGCACAACCTACTTCTATCAACGTAAACACTTACGGTACTGCTAAAGTAAACTTGAACGATGGCCAAATTGCTAAAATAGTGGAAGGCTTATTCGATATGCGTCCTTACTTTATCGAGCAACGTTTAAAGCTCAGAAATCCTATCTACAGTGAAACTGCAGCCTATGGTCATATGGGTCGCAAGTCTGAAACAGTAACCAAAACCTTCAAAACCCCAGACGGTAAAGAGAAGAAAGTAAAAGTGGAATTGTTTACCTGGGAGAAGCTAGATTATGTAGCTAAAGTGAAGAAAGCGTTTGGTTTGAAATAAAGATCATTTTAAACTTTGAATAAAATAATCGTCAAAGGCTGTATGTAAATACAGCCTTTTTTTTTATATTCAAGGAATGAAAACCAGATTAATCGTATTTGGTTCGCTGGCAGCTTTGTTTTTCTTTATCCTACAAATTCAAGGTGCGAACTTAAAAACCGATGCCACTCCTTTAGGTATAATCAATTTAGAGTTTGCTGATACAGGCGAAAAATTAAATGCAGTCTTATTTGGCTGGTCTAATGCAGATGTAAAAGCAAATATTTACATTGATTTTGTATTTATACCTTTTTACGTTTTGTTTTTTACAACTGCAGCTCTTGCCTGTTCATCAGCATGGACAAATAATTCTATGAAGCACGCTGGAAAGTCTTTGTCTAAGGCAGTTTACGTAGTTGGTGCATTAGATTTAATTGAGAATAAAATTATGCTGGATAGTTTGGCTGGTAGTTTTTCAGATTTCACATTAATGTTAACCAACTGGTGTGCTGGAGCTAAATTTTTATTACTCTTGGTGGTTATACTGTATATTGTAATCAGTATACCTTTTACTTTTTTTTATAAAAACAAATAATGGAATCCAATCCTTGGAAAATAAATGCAGAGAAACTTATTTATCAAAATCCATGGATTTCTCTTACCGAATATGATGTAATCAATCCCAGTGGTGGTAAAGGGATTTACGGTAAAGTTCATTTCAAAAATATTGCTGTAGGGGTTTTAGTTTTAGACGAAAACCTAGAAACCTATTTGGTTGGGCAATATCGGTTTACCTTGAATGCATATAGTTGGGAAATGCCAGAAGGCGGTTGCCCAGTGGGATCAGAGCCGCTGGATAGCGCAAAACGTGAGCTATTAGAGGAAACTGGTCTATTTGCAGAAGAATGGACTGAATTATTACAGATGCACTTGTCTAACTCTGTTAGCGATGAATCAGCCATTATTTTTTTAGCCAGAGGATTGCATCAAGGTAAAGCTGATCCTGAGGAAACCGAGCAGTTAGAAGTTAAAAAAATACCTTTTGTTGAGATGGTTAAAATGGTAGAAGAAGGCATCATTACCGACTCTATGACTGTAGCTGCTGTATATAAAGTTCAACTCTTATTGCTGCAGGGAAAATTGAATTAATACATTTGCAGATGGCATTGAAAAAAACTTCCTTGATAATTGGCCGTCAGCCCTTAGTAGAAGCTTTGCAATCTGGCAAAGCCATAGACAAAATTTTATTGCAAAAAAATGCAAGTGGAGAAGTGGTACACCAAATTCGTACCTTATCTCGTGAGCACAATATTCCTATTCAATTGGTTCCCGTTGAAAAACTGAATGGGTTAAGCAAAGCAAATCACCAGGGAGTGATTGCCATTGTTGCCTTGGTTCAATATTTAGATTTACAACAAGTAATTGATCATGTAGTATCTGAAGGAACAGCTCCTTTATTTTTGATGTTAGATGGGGTTACTGATGTAAGAAATATTGGGGCAATTGCCAGAACGGCTGTATGCTGTGGAGCACAGGCTATCATCATTCCCGATAAAGGGGTAGGTGCTTTAAATGAAGAAGCCATGAAAAGTAGTGCTGGGGCTCTAGAGAAAATTCATATTTGCAGAGTGAGTAGTTTATTGAAAGCAGTGGACGATTTGCATTTAAATGGAATTGCAGTATATACCAGTGAAATGCGAGCGGAAAAAAATGTATATGATTTAGATTATACAATTCCTTGTTGTGTAATTATGGGAGATGAGGGTAGGGGAGTACAACCTTATTTAGCAAAAGCAGCAGATGCATTCTTTAAAATACCAATGGCTGCAAAATTTGATTCACTTAATGTTTCTGTTGCAACAGGAATGATTTTGTATGAAGGAATGAAACAGCGTATGGGTGTTAAATCTGTATCCAATTAAAGAACATGCAATTGAGCCATTTAAATAAAATGATATTGGTAGAATGCCCTAGAGATGCCATGCAGGGCTGGAAAAATTTCATCCCAACCGAAAAAAAAATTGACTACCTCAATGCATTACTAAAAGTGGGCTTTGATGTGCTCGATTGTGGAAGTTTTGTTTCTCCAAAAGCAATTCCACAAATGGCTGATACGGCTGAAGTAATCAATGCTTTAGACCTAAGTAATAGCTCCACCAAATTATTGGTGATAGTAGCCAACCAACGAGGGGCTGAAGAAGCAGTAACCTTCAATAAAATCAGTTACTTAGGATTTCCTTTTTCTATTTCTCCCAGTTTTCAATTAAGAAATGCCAATAGCAGTTTAGAAGAAAGCTTGGAAAGGGTTAAAGCCATCCAAGCTTTATGTGTTGCGAATCAAAAAGAGTTAGTCATCTATTTAAGTATGGGGTTTGGGAATCCTTATGGCGATTTGTACAACCAAGATATTTTAATAAAGTGGGCCGGTGAAATGGCTGCATTAGGTATTAAAACAATTTCATTAGCAGATACGGTTGGATTGGCTAGCCCCGATCAAATAACTGATGCGTTGACTTTATTAATACCCCAATACCCTCAAATTCAATTTGGGGTGCATTTACACGCAAATGAGGCTAATTGGGAGCCCAAACTAGCGGCCGCAATAAATGCGGGTTGTAGTAGAGTAGACGGTGCATTAAAGGGCATTGGTGGCTGTCCTATGGCCCAAGATGATCTGGTAGGCAATATGGACACAGAAAAAATTGTTCAGTATTTAGAACTGCAGCAATTAGTTAATGATATTAACCCCGTTCAATTGCAAGTATGCAGTAATATGGTTTCGGCCGTTTTTCAATAGCTCAAGTATGAAATTTCATTACGAATTTCCCATTAAAAAAATACCTATCCCTCTAACGCATTATCATAAAATGTTGATGATGGGCTCTTGCTTTACAGAGAATATTGGTCATCTATTGGAGAGCCATTGCTTTACTGTATTAGAAAATCCAAATGGAATTTTATTTAATCCAATTAGTGTAGCAGAGGCTATCAATAGTTATATCTATCAAAAACAAATAGTTGAGTCAGACTTGTTTTTATTAAATGAAACCTGGCATAGTTGGAAACACCATAGTCGTTTTTCAGGGATTACGCCAGCAGACGCTGTTGCTAAAATAAATGCCTCTACAACTGAAGCTGCACTCTTTTTGAAAACTGCAGACCATATCATGATTACGTTGGGTTCTGCATGGGTTTATCGTTTAACATCAGCAGCTGATGGTTTAGAAGGTACTGTTGCAGCCAATAACCATAAAGCGCCAGCTGCTTGGTTTACACGGGAATTGTTAACTGCAGATACAACCAAAAAAGTACTGCAACAAATGGTGGATGATTTGCTTAAATTCAATCCTCATATTCAAATCATTTTTACCATTAGTCCTGTAAGACATTTGCGAGAAGGTGTAATTGATAATAATCGGAGTAAAGCAGTTTTAATTCAGGCAGTGCATGATTTAGTAAATACCAAAGAAGCTATTTATTATTTTCCTGCATATGAATTGGTTATTGATGATTTGAGAGATTACCGTTTTTATGCCGAAGACTTGGTACACCCCAATTATCAAGCAACACAATATGTTTGGGAAAAATTTGTGGATGCTTGCATACACAATGATGCCAGCAAATTATTTAAGTTGATTAAGGAAATCAAATTGGCTTATCAGCACAAGCCATTCAATCCAGATACCCATCAACACCAGCAATTTTTGAAAAAGTATGCCAATGAAACTACTCATTTAATGGAGCAGTTCTCCTATATTCATTTGGATGAAGAATTGAATTATTTTAAAACAGGAATTAGAAATCGGCAATTGGAGGATTAATTAGGGCTTCCTGTAATGGAATCAGCGTACATAAACTAGCCAATTCTTTTCTTTTAAGATAGTTTTCAATATCACTTTTGTGCAATAGTCCTGTAATAATAAGAATGGTTTTATTGCTATTGGCATTCAGTTCTTTCAATAATTTTTTATTGATGGCTTCGCTTCTTTCGTCCCAGAAATCTACTTGGGCATTATACCAATTGCTAAATGGTTGCAACGTAGGATAATTCATAGTTATCCTTCTGATCGCATGTTTTTCTTGATAAATAATGGTTTGGATGGTATCCGGTAAGCTTGGGCTGTTCATTCTTAATATAGAGCTGTCTAGCAAACCCAAGAAAGCATTGTTGATATTGTTATAATTGTTGAAATCATTTGCATCCCCCGCATTTAAAAGGCCTTCATTGTAAACCCTTTGTAGCGTTTCCTGGTGCGATTTTTCCATTTGTTGTGTATAGGAAATATAGCTTCTTCTATTGGGGATATATACATCAAACGGAGCTAAACAAACTGAATCTTTTATTTCTTTGAATTTTCTTGCAGCCCTGTATTCTATTGGGTTTTTCCAAATGCCTAATAGCTCAGCCGTTTTTGTTCCCCAAACTTTATTGATTGCACAATTCTTGATTGCAGTTGAATCGAATTCTAATAATATAATATCCGGATTAATGCGCTTAATAATTTGCAGCATACTCCGAACGGTTACCAGTTTGTTCCCGTTGTGTTTGGTGCCTAAAACAATGACTCTATTAGGTGAGGGATCTGCACTTGCATTATGAACTGCAAATAAAATAGCAAGGATGGTCGCTAATTTGATCCAGTTAAAATAAGGTTTGTACACCATGGGCAATTTTAAATTCATGTTGTAATAACCATTTTTTTCGCCACATGCCTCCTGAATATCCAGTTAAAGAACGGTCACTTCCAATAACTCTATGACAAGGAACAATGATGGCAATTTTATTTTTTCCATTCGTGGTTGCAGCGGCTCTAATCACTTTTGGGTCTCCTAATCTTTTGGCCAAATCTAAATAACTGATGGTTTTGCCATATTCAATATCCATGAGTTTATTCCATACTCGAACCTGAAAGTCGGTTCCATCTTGGTGTACGGGTAAATCGAACTGTTTCCGCTTTCCATGGAAATATTCAATAAGCTGTTCGGTACACTGGTGCATTATTTCAGTAATGCCTGGCTCACCATGTGTAAATTGATCTTTGTTGTCTACAAAGCTTAATTCACCAATATAGTGGTTGGTTCCCCCAATTTGTAAGAGTCCAATAGGACTTTCGTAATAAGTATAATGCAGTTCACCCATTTAGCCGTTCCTTATATCGTGAATAAATATACAGAACTAAATGGTTTATTATCCAATTTTAAATCCATTGCCCGTGGCTTTATTGGGCTCCAATAAGATTACTTGATTATTTTGATCATACACTCCCAAAACCAAACATTCACTAAAAAAATGGGCGATTTTTTTGGGAGGAAAATTAACAACAGCAATAATCTGTTTACCAATAAGATCCTTGATGGTGTAATGAGTAGTTATTTGTGCAGAAGATTGTTTAATGCCCAGTTCACCAAAGTCTATGAATAATTGATAGGCTGGTTTAATAGCTTCTGGAAATGGTTTAGCTTCTAGGATGGTACCCGTTCTAATATCTATTTTTTCAAAATCTTGCCAGCTAATCATTATATTAATTCTTCAATAAGCGCTACCAATTGCTTTAACTCCTGTT
Source organism: Synechococcus sp. UW140 (assembly GCA_943371295.1). GTDB lineage: Bacteria > Bacteroidota > Bacteroidia > Chitinophagales > Chitinophagaceae > Sediminibacterium. The sequence goes on from CALRUG020000100.1 coordinate 6,944, forward strand.
GTTTGTATTCTTGTTCTTCTTTGCAGAAACATTTAGCCACTTCACTAATTAAATGCTTAATAATTTGTGGGTGTGTTTTTGGGGTAAAATAGGTAGGTTCTATGCTCGCTCCAATTCTTTTTAGATAGGTTTCAATATCATTGTGTGAATAGGCTTGGCCGTTGGTAGCGTCTACAAAAAAATGAATTTGATCTCTAAACGCTGTATTAGTTCCCTCCAATTCAAAATCTGAATTAAAGAAAGCAATAATTGATTGCTTAGGTATATTAATGATTCTTGCATTTACGTCTAACTTCTCGCAAATGATTTGATAGATAATGCTGTTCGCAATTGCATTCCCTTTTTTTGCTTCTAATACTTTGTGTAAAAAAAAGTCGTCGGGGTTTTCATACTTTAATTCTATCCCCTTCAAATGGTAATAATTATAAATAATACTGCTTAATACATTGGCCTGTTCAAGTGGGGTAAGAAAACTATTTAATTCTAACCATACATTTCTCCTGATTTTTTCAATGTCTTGTAATACAGGGGTGGTTTGTAAATCGGGGTATTGAAATTTTGCTACCAACAATGCGCCAAATAATAAATCAGGACATGGGCTATTCACCCATTCAGTAAAATCATTTTGCAGGTCGGTAAAATGTAGTCGATGAATAATCATCTCAATTCTTTCCTGAATTTCTTCATTGGGAGTTGTTTCCCACAAATGTTCTAAGTTGGGAATAACTGGTTTCCCATAGCCAACCAGTTTTTCTGTAACAGTTGTATAAACAACTTCATCTGGGTCGTCTATAAGGGTAAACAGGGCATTTAATTCTTTGGTCTCCTGCATATTGGGCTTAAATTCATATCAAACTAAATTAATTTTTACTGAATAATCAAGCAGAAGTTATTCCCCTCTTGTGGATATATGTTCCATTTTATACATAATAATTTCAACAGATAGTCGTTCAATTGTCATTTCTGTCTTAAATTAGTAATATTAACACCGTAACTGATTGTTAAGGTTTACCTTTGCCATTATTAATTTTTTTGAATGAGTACATTTACTATCCCCAAATTTCCTGCTGTAAAGCAATCCCTTCACTTAGAGTTGAAAAAAAGAGTACAAGCCTATTTTGATGAAAGAGGCATTGATGCAACTGGAACCCCTAAATTATTTACAAAAGCAATTGTAATGGTTATTGCTTTTGTGATTGTGTACACACACTTAGTGTTTTTTACACCAGCTTGGTATTTTGCTATTGCTGAATGTGTTTTATTAGGTGGATTGGTTGCTGGAATTGGTTTTAATGTAATGCACGATGGTAGCCATGGAAGTTTTAGTACCAATCGTTGGGTAAATAAGATTGCTGCGTCTTCTATTAGTTTATTAGGGGCGAATCATTTTATGTGGAATATGAAACACAATATGATTCACCACAGTTTTACCAATATTGATGGAGTTGATGATGATATTGAAGTAGGCATTTTAATGCGCATGGCACCAACCCAAAAAAGAATTGGTGCGCATAAATTCCAACATTTGTATTTCTGGATATTGTATATGTTGTTGTATGTATTTTGGATTTTCTTTACAGATTATAAAAAGTATTTCACACAAAAAATTGGGAATGTTCCTTTGAAAAAAATGAGCTTATCCGATCATATTGAATTCTGGGCTGTGAAAGTTTACCATGCTGCAGTATTCATTGTAATACCCGTTGCAATTGTTGGCTGGGTAAATTGGGTGATTGGATTTGTTGTCATGACTTTCTTCGCAGGATTTGTGTTAAGTATCGTATTTCAGTTGGCACATACAGTAGAGCATACTGAGTTCCCGGTTGCAGATATAGAAACCCATAAATTACCTGATGAGTTTGCTGCTCACCAAATTAAGACCACGGCTAATTTTGCTACTAAAAATAAATTAATCAGTTGGTTAGTGGGTGGATTGAATTTCCAAATTGAGCACCATTTATTTCCTAAAATTTCTCACGTTCACTATCCTGCAATCAGCGAGATTGTTAAGTCTGTTTGTCAGGAATACCAATTGCAATATATTGAGTATCCGACCATGCGAAGAGCAGTAGTTGCGCACGTTCGTTTCTTAAGAGAAATGGGTAGAGCTTAAAATTTTATGGCTGATGTTCACTGGAATTTATTCAGTGTTTGATCAACACGATATAAAAAACTCCGAAGTAAAACTTCGGAGTTTTTTTATGCGGTTTATTTTACAAGATTGAAAATAGCATAGTAGCTTATTGCCTTAGGGTATTCTTTATTTCTTCGCAGATTTTTTAGTCGCTACTTTTTTAGGTGCTGCTTTTTTTACTGCTGTTTTCTTTGGTGCTGCTTTTTTTGGTGCTGCTTTTTTGGTGCTCGCTTTTTTGGTGTTCGCTTTCTTGGTAAATGCACCTGGAACCTGCTCTTCTATCAAACGTTTAACCTCTTCTAGTTCAATATTGGCAATTGTTTCAGGTGTATACTTGTTGCCATCTGCCTGCTTTCCTAATTTCAACATCTTTTTTTGAAAACGAATGAAAGGACCCCATCTACCATTTTCGATAGCTATTTTTTCAGCAGGCCATTGTTTTATAAAACGGTTGGCTTCTTTCTCCATTTTCTTTTCAATCAATTCATTAATGTCTTGTTGACTTAATGAATCAAAATTGTACGCCCTTGGAATATTAATGAACAAATCGTTCCATTTAATAAATGGACCAAACCTTCCTTTGCCCTTTGTTACAGGCAATTCATTGTAAAAAGCAACAGGCGCATCAGCAGCTTGCTTTTCTTTAAGCAATTCAATGGCACGATTCAAATCCATTTCGTGTAAATCTTCTCCTTTTGGAATGGAAATGAATTGCTCTCCTAATTTTATATAAGGTCCAAATCTTCCAATATTCACAGATAGTTCAGCACCCTCGTATTCTCCCAATGATTTAGGCAATGAAAAGAGCTCCATAGCTTCTTCCATGGTAATGGTTTCAATGCTTTGAGACTGCTTTAATTTTGCAAATCTTGCTTTGTCGTTTTCATCACTGGTATCTCCAATTTGAACCATTGGACCATATCGACCCATTCTAGCGATGACTCTTTTTCCAGAAACAGGATCAATACCTAATTCTCTTTCTCCTTTGGCACGCTCTGCATTTTCAAGGGTATGTTCAATGGTTTCATGAAATGGTTTATAAAAACCATCAATCATATTACTCCACTTTAAATTGCCTCCTGCTATTTCATCAAATTCTGCTTCAATTTTTGCAGTGAAGCCAAAGTCCATTACTTTATTAAAGTGTTGCTTTAAAAAGTCTGTTACTACCATTCCTAAATCGGTAGGGAATAATTTACTTTTTTCAGCTCCCGTATTTTCTTGAATAATTTCTTTTTCAATTTGATTATCTGGTGTAAGCTTTAATATGGCTGCAGCCCTCTTGATACCATCTTTGTCCCGCTTTTCTACATAGTTGCGTTTCATAATGGTTGAAATAGTAGGCGCATAGGTAGACGGACGTCCAATTCCTAACTCCTCTAGTTTTTTTACCAAAGAAGCTTCTGTATATCTTGCTGCCGGCTTTGTGAATTTTTCACTGGCATTCATGCATACAAAATTCAATTGCTCATTTACTTTTATAGGGGGTAACATTCCTTCAGTGCTTTCTTCATCTTCCTCATCTTTACCTTCCATGTATACTTTTAAGAATCCATCGAACTGCATTACTTCGCCACTAGCAGTGAGCATTTCTTTGTTGGTGCTTATTTCAATTTTTGCTGTGGTTTTTTCAAATGCTGCATCACTCATTTGTGAGGCAATGGTTCTTTTCCAAATCAATTCGTACAAACGTTTGCACTCTTCGTCTTCCACCGTATGATTGTTCATATAGGTAGGTCGAATCGCTTCGTGTGCTTCCTGCGCATTTTCATTTTTGTTTTTGAATTTGCGCGGTTGGTGATATTTTGCTCCGTAACTATGATTGATTTCTTTACTGATATCTGCTAATGCTGTTTCACTTAATGCAATACTGTCGGTACGCATATAAGTGATCTTTCCACTTTCATAGAGCTTCTGCGCTATCAACATGGTTTTGCTCACACTATAGCCCATTTTACGAGAAGCTTCCTGTTGTAGGGTAGAAGTGGTGAACGGTGCAGCAGGCGTTCTTTTTGCTGGTTTAATTTGAATGTCTTTTACCGTATAACCTGCATTTTTACAGCTTTCTAAAAACGCTTCCGCCTCTTCTGTGGTATGTAATCTGCCTGGTCCTTCTGCTTTAAACTGAACCGGTTTGCCATTGATATCCGTTGCACTAAAAATGGCTTCAATTTTATATGAACTTTCGGTAATAAATTGATTGATTTCTCGCTCTCTCTCAACAATTAGTCTAACTGCAACACTTTGAACCCTTCCCGCACTCAAGCTTCTTTGCATGCCAATCTTGCGCCATAAAACAGGGCTCAGCTCAAATCCTACCAAACGATCTAAAACCCTTCTTGCTTGTTGGGCATTCACCAAGTTCATATTGATGATCCTTGGGTTATCTACCGCTTTTTTAATGGCTGGAGCCGTAATTTCATGGAAAACGATGCGTTTGGTCACTTTAGGATCTAGGCCCAACACTTCGGCTAAATGCCAACTAATGCTTTCTCCTTCGCGGTCCTCATCCGATGCCAACCATACTTCATCAGCTTTTTTGGCCATTTGCTTCAATTCCTTTACCACTCTCTCTTTGTCGTCGGGTACTTTGTACCGGGGTAAATAGTGATTGTTTACATCAATACCCATATCGTCCTTTTCAAGGTCTCTAATATGACCATAAC
>CALRUG020000101.1:0-11686 GCA_943371295.1 Synechococcus sp. UW140
ATGAACTAAGAATTTGGGAAAATGAGAGAACAGCAACAGACATTCAAAACAATTTTAGAGATACTATTGCACGAAATAGTGCAGGTTTATTAGCGTATTACCGTTTTGATGAAGGCACAGCAGGTGCTACTAATACAGGACTTACTACCTTACCGAATTTAGTAGGCAGTGGCTTAACAGGAACTTTAAACAATTTTGCTTTAACAGGTACGAACAGCAATTGGGTAGAAAGTTATGCCATGGCAATACCAACAGCTAGTGCTGCTACAAGTATTACTACCACAGGCTTTACAGCCAATTGGACAGCGCCTGTAAGAGGCACAGTAGATAATGGGTATCGATTAGAAGTATCTACTGATACTACATTTACCACAGGTGCTATTGCTGGTTCGCCATTTACCATTAGCAGTGGTACAAATAGAGTTATTACAGGCTTAGCTGCTGGCACGAAGTATTTTTATAGAGTAGTTGCTGATAAAACAAGCGTTACAGGGCAAGGTGGCTATTCAAGTACTATATCTACAACCACTACACCTATAGTCACATTTACCCCACCAGGCAATGCCCTACATTTTGATGGTACGAATGATTATGTACAAACAACAGTACGAGGCACATCATTAACCACCAATTTTACAGTAGAAGCTTGGGTACGACCTAACCATGCAACCAATACCATAACCTTCTTAAGTACAAGAGAACCGCAAGAATATACCTTTGATGCTAAGTTTGCCGATGGTAATAAAATACTAGTAGATTGTGGAGATGGTACTACTTGGGGTGCTGGTAATTCTGGCTTACGAACCTTTAATTACAACTATGCTGTTGGCAAATGGGTGCATATTGCCATTACTTATAATGGTACAGCATGTACGGTCTACGCAAATGGCGTTTCATTAGGTACACAAACTACCACAATAAACATTCCTGTGCTGTTTAATACGAGCAGCTATATTAAAATTGGTAGTGTACAAGGATTGCAGTTCTTTAATGGTAATATAGATGAAGTACGTTTTTGGAGTACTACCAGAACAGCCAGTGAAGTACAAAATAATTTTAGAGATACAGTAGCTAGTACTAGTGCAGGATTAGTGGCTTACTATAGATTTGATAATGGCACAGCAGGAGGCACTAATACCGGTATTACCAATTTAGATAATGCAGTTGGCAGTAGCTTAACAGGCACATTAAATGGCTTTGCTTTAGCAGGCAGCACCAGCAATTGGGTAGAAAGTTATGCCATGGCAATACCAACAGCCACGACAGCCACAAGTATTACCCAAACTGGTTTTACCGCCAATTGGACAGCCCCAGTAAGAGGCACAGTAACCAATTATTTATTAGATGTGTCCACAAGTGCAACCTTCGCTTCTTTTGTAAGTGGATACAATGGTTTAAGTGTGGCAGGTACATCACAAGCAGTTACAGGATTATCGGCTGGCACAGATTATTATTATAGGGTAAGAGCCGATAAAACAAGTGTTACAGGGCAGGGAGGATTTTCTGCAACAATTACAGCAACGACAGCAGCAGCTATTGCTCCTCCAGGCAATGCCCTACATTTTGATGGCACGAATGATTATGTACAAACAACAGCAAGAGGTACATTATTAGCTACCAATTTTACAGTAGAAGCTTGGGTACGTCCTAATCATGCTACCAATACCATAACCTTTTTAAGTACAAGAGAACCACAAGAATATACCTTTGATGCCAAGTTTGCAGATGGCAATAAAATACTGGTAGATTGTGGCAATGGTGTTGATTCATGGGGTACAGGCTTATTAACATTTAACTATATCTATTCTGTTGGAAAATGGATGCATATTGCTATAACATATAGTGGTACATCTTGCACAGTCTATGTAAATGGGGTTTTATTAGGTACTCAAACAACTAATGTAAATTTCCCTATGCTGTTTGCTTCGTCAAGTTTTATTAAGATCGGCAGCGTACAAGGGGTACAATTTTTTAATGGAAGTATAGATGAAGTACGTTTTTGGAGCACTACCAGAACGGCCGGTGAAATACAAAACAATTTTAGAGATACGGTAGCAACTAATAGTGCAGGGTTATTTGCCTATTATAGATTTGATAATGGCACAGCAGGTAGCACCAATACTGGTATTAACAATTTAGATAATGCAGTTGGCAGTAGCCTAACAGGCACATTAAATGGCTTTGCTTTAGCAGGTAGCACCAGCAATTGGGTAGAAAGCTATGCTATGGCAGTACCAACAACAATAGCCGCTTCTAATACCTCTACCACTGGCTTTACAGCCAATTGGACTGCACCGTTTAGAGGCACAGTAGAAAACTACTATTTAGATGTTTCTACCGATGCTAATTTTAGTTCATTTGTATCGGGTTATAATGGTTTAAGTGTAATAGGTACTTCTCAGGTTGTAACCGGCCTAACAGCAGGCGTACATTACTACAGGGTTAGAGCCAACAAAATGAGTGTCAATAACCAAGGTGGCTACTCCAATACCACTTCAGTTAGTTTGCCATTACCAGTAACGCTAGTGTCCTTCACTGCTCAAAAGCAATTGAATCAAGTAGTATGTAAATGGCAAACTACCAATGAAATCAATACATCGCATTTTGTAATAGAAAGAAGTACAACCGGTAATAATTTTAATGCAGTAGGTACCCTACAAGCAGCTAATGCAGTAGGTAATCACCAATACCAGTTTGCAGATGATATCAGCAACATTGCTACCAAAGTAGTGTACTATCGTTTACAACTCTTTGATAAAGATGGTAAGTTTACCTATAGCGAAATAAGAAGGATTGATTTTAAAGCTAAATCAAATGAATTATTGGTATATCCTAATCCTGTAAAATCTGGTATATTAAATATCGATTTAGGAGAAACAATTTACCAAAGCGAAGTATATAGCATTACTACTATTGATGGTAAAATGGTACAACAAGGTATCATCAATAATCGTCAGCAAACGATAAATATTGGTTCGCTTTCAGCAGGTAGCTATCTATTTAAAGTTGGTGGTAGAAAAATTGTCAAATTGATTAAAGAATAAGATGCCCCTAGGCCTTACGCTTAAAAGCACCCTTTAAAAGGGGTGCTTTTTTATTTTAAGCATCCTACAATAGCAGACAAACTGGCCGAAATGATGGCTACCATTGTTCATGGTTAGTTAAATGCATTCTTTAAAGAGAATACATTATTAGCCCAAGCATTGGTAAAAGCTGGTAGCAAAACCGTATCAGCATAGTTAACAGCCGCCGGTGCAGATGTAGCTGTTACTGATTTTAAAAGCGTAGCATTAGGTTAATAATCAATCGTTTAGCCTTATAAATAGTAGCTGCAGCCAAACGGCTGCTGCTTTTTTGTTGCTCGTAGACAACACTTTCGGGTATTTCTTTATCTTTAGTGGCTTAATATTCTCCATAAGTACACTTGTTTATGCGTCAATTATTGTTGCTGTTATCTTTATTTATTGGCATTACCGCTGTTGCACAAAATAAATCGAACAAAGGAAAAGAGTTTTGGGTGGGGTATGGGCATAACCAATTGATGGGAACTAACAGCCAAACTATGGTTTTATACCTTAGTGCAGAACAAGCTGCTACCGTTACCATTTCAGTAAATGGTACTACTTTTTCTCAAACCTATAATATTCCGGCTAATACCGTTATTCAAACCGTAGAAATACCAAAAGCAGGTACCAATGACGCAAGGATTAGAACGGAAGGGTTAAGTAATAAAGGCGTTCATATTGTAAGCGATGTGCCAATTGTTGCCTATGCCCACCAATACGGCAGTAATTCCTCAGCAGCTACCATGCTAATGCCTGTTGAAACTTATGGCTATACCTATTATTCGCTAAATTATACCCAGCTTTCAAATAGTAATAACGATGCCTATTCTTGGTTTTTCGTTATTGCTAGTCAAGATAATACGGTGGTAGAAATTACACCATCCGTAACAACACAAGGTGGTAGGCCTGCAAACGTACCCTTTACTGTTAATTTGAATAAAGGGGAAATTTATAATGTGTTCGGACAAATCATTTCTTCTTCCGCATCTAGTACTACCGGTAGAGATTTAACCGGAAGTAAAATTGTATCAAAAGCTAATTTGAGTGGTGAATGTTATCCCGTTGCCGTTTTTTCCGGCGCAAGTCGGATGGTGCTATGTGGTAATAGTGGTGGCGATATTCTACAACAACAAATCTTTCCGGCAAGTGCTTGGGGAACTAAATATTTAACTGCTCCTACAATCGTTAGTGGCAATGTGAATCAATTTAATACCAATTTCTATCGAGTTGCAGTAAGAGATCCATCAACCGTTGTTAAGCGAAATGGCGTTACACTGACCGGCTTATTGAATAATTTTTATTATGAATTCTCAAGCAATCAACCTGAATTTATTGAATCAGACAAACCCATTTTAGTTTCACAATATATGCCATCCATTAGCGGATGTGCAGGATATACAGGAGACGGAGACCCTGAAATGTTCTTTTTAAGTCCAATAGAACAAGCCATCAAAAAAGTGGGATTTTATAGTACGTTTAATCAGAATATCACTAGAAACTATATTTCAATCATTATACCTTCCGCAGGACTAAATTCTTTAAAGATTGATGGTGTTGCCAGTTATGATCGACTCTTATTACATCCAAGAAATTTTGCGTATCGAATAGCGATTAAAGAATTATCACAAGGTCAGCATTTCATTGAATGTGATTCTGCATTTACTGCTATCACATATGGTATGAGCCAATTTGAGTCTTATGCGTACAATGCAGGAACGCAAATTAATAATCTTGATAATCAAGGCATTATTCAAAATACATATAATACCACCACTGCATCAAATGCGTTTACGTGTAAGCGTACGCCGTTTAGGCCAATTATTCGTTTGGGGTACAAGCCAACGCAATTAATATGGCAGTTTGGAATGGTGGCAGGCATTACACCAAATACTAGTGTTACCACCACAACACCTGTTGCTTTTGATTCTACGGTTATCAATGGTCGTAAATATTATTCATATCGTCCGCCAACCGATTACCAGTTTAACGATACCGGCAATTTTCGCATTCCGGTTGTGGCCACTTCTCCCGACATTGACAACTGTAACAATACCGAAACTTTTTATGTAGATGTAAGAGTTAATCCCGGTCCAAGTGGCGATTTTACTTGGACACATACCGGTTGCAGAACAGATACTGTTTTCTTCAGCGGTGCAGCAACAGCTAATGGTTTCAACATCACCAAATACAAATGGACCTTTCCGGATTTATCAACTGACTCTGTTCAAAATCCTGTAAAAATATTACCCAACCAAGGTGCTAATAGTGTAAAACTAGAAGTGATTGCAGATAATGGTTGTGTGGGAGATACCACAAAGATTGTAACGGTTAGTCCTTCGCCGGTTACCAATTTTGGGATGACACCTCCATCGTCTTGCGGACCAACTACCGTTACTTTTACCGATACTTCAAGTTACGGTGGTGGGCCTATTCAAACCTGGTATTGGGACTTTGGTAATGGTAATGTGGTAACTGTGAATTCCAATGCCAATCAAACCCAAAACTATACCGCAGTTGGCGCTTATACCGTCAAACATTTTGTGCAAGCAGGTAGTTGTAAAAGCGATACCATTACTAGAATATTTAATATTTATGCAACACCTGTGGCTGCATTTACGAGTACCCAAGGTTGTTTACAAGATAGTACGGTGCAGTTTACCAATGGCTCATCGGTTAGTGATGGTCAGGCTTTAACCTATGCCTGGAATTTTGGTGATCCAAATGCAACAGCAGGTAATCCCAATACTTCTACGGTAGCTAATCCTACCCATAAATATTCGGCTTATGGTACCTATCCGGTTACATTAACAGTGACTACGCCGGCAGGTTGTACAGCCAATATAACCATACCTTATACGGTTGTGGGTTTTGGAGCAGGCATCAATTATACTGTAGCCAACGAAAACAGCTTATGTGCTGCGAATTCGGTTAATTTAACCAGTCAATTAAATGTTATAGCTGATTCAGTTTATCGAGTGGATATATATTGGGACTTTGGCAATAATCCAACCATTTTTGAAACGGATAACAGCCCAACAGTTGGCGAAATCTATTCTCATAATTATCCGGTATTTACCACACCAGCAAATAAATCATTTGACGTCAAATGGAAAGTATATGCCAAAGGGGGGTGTACAAGTGAGAAAGTAAAAGCCAATGTGCTCAACGCAGTCCCTGCAATAAATTATCCTAATTTGCCAGGAGTTTGTGTAAATGCATCAGCATTATCTATTGCAACGGCAACTGTAACGAATGGATTAACAGGAACAGGTGTGTATAGCGGTCCGGGTACAGATGCAGCCGGTAATTTTAATCCTGCTACTGCAGGTGTGGGCCAACATACCATTAAATATGTATTTACCGCTAACGGCGGATGTAAAGATTCGGTAACCCAAACGATTAGAGTATTTCCTAGACCTGTAGCCAATTTTGGAGTGAGTGCAGATATATGTGTGGGAGATTCTATACGTTTCTCCGATTCTTCAACGATTGCTTCGGGTAATATTGTGAGTTGGAATTGGAATTTTGCCGATGCGTCAACAGCAACCTACACCAACAATTCACCATTCTTTCATACTTATTTGGTGTCGGGTGGATTGAATCCACAGTTAACGGTAACCTCTGATAGTGGATGTGTAAGTTTGGTGAAGACACAAACCGTAAATATTTCCTTAGCACCAAGTTCAGGCTTCACGATTTCTGCCTTGCGTTGTGCGGATAGTACCATAACATTTACGTCAACAGCAAGTACTTCGGGAGTACCTATTCAACAATGGTATTGGGATTTTGGTAACGGACAAGTGGTAACTGCAGCCAACAATAATCCACAAACTATTAATTACACCGCTGCCGGACCAATTACCATTAAACATATGGCTTTGGCAACAGCGTCTTGTAAAAGTGATACTACCGTACAAACCATCACTATCTATGCTAATCCTGTTGCCGCATTTGATTTCAATACAGGATGTTTAGTTGATAGTTTAGTCAATTTTACCAATAACACAACTGTTAGTGATGCACAAACATTGAGTTACACTTGGAACTTTGGGGATGCCAACACATCTACCCAAACAGCGCCAAGCCATCAATATGCTGCATATGGAACGTATCCGGTAACCTTAACTGCTTCCACTGCCAATGGTTGTGTAAGTACGTTAACAAAATCGTACCGAGTAGCAGGTTTCAAACCCAATGTTGCTTTCACAGTTGCCAATGAAACGGCATTGTGTGCAGCTAGTCCAATCAGTATTACGCAACAAACAGCATTAGCACAAGATTCTGTTTATCGGGTTGATATTTTCTGGGATGCGTTGAACCAAGCAACTGTATTTGAAACTGATAATGCACCAACGGTTGCTGAGATATACCAACATGCTTATGCTGCATTTACTGCACCGGCAACCAAAAATGTTACCATCAAATGGTTAGTCTATTCCAAAGGTGGATGCATAACCGAATACAATAAAGTGATAACGTTACATGCTAGTCCGGTTTTGAGTTATCCTACACTTACCGGTATTTGTGTGAATGCTGCCTCTAAATCTGTAGCAACAGCTACGGCATCTAACGGTGTTACAGGTACTGGGGTGTATAGCGGTCCGGGCACAGATGCTACAGGTAATTTTAATCCTGCAACAGCGGGTGTAGGTGTGCATACCATTAAATATGTATTCACCACTTCAGGTGGTTGTAAGGATTCCATAACGCAGACCATTCGAGTATTTGCCAAGCCTTCGGCTTCGTTTACGTTGAGTGGGTCGGTATGTTTACAAGATTCTGTTCAGTTGAATAACACATCAACGATTGCTGCCGGAATTATTGTATCATGGAATTGGATTTTTGGAGATGGTAATACAGCGAACTATTCCAATAGTAATTCATTCTATCATACCTATAACAATTTTGGAAACTTCATTGCTCAATTGACAGTGGTGAGTGATAGTGCTTGTGTGAGTGATACAGCTTTTAGGCCGGTAGTCATACATCCATTACCTGTGGTAGATTTTACGATACCTGCTTTTGTTTGTATGCCTGCAGGCAATGCCGCTTTTACCAACACTTCAACCATTAATGGCGGAACAATGTCTAATTTGAATTTTGCTTGGGATTTTGGTGATGGCAATACATCGGTGCAAATTAGTCCAACGCATTCTTATGCCGCTGTTGGTACGTACAACGTACGATTAGTGGCTACTTCACAACAAGGTTGTGTAGCAGATACGGTGAAACAGTTGTCGAGTTTCTTCCCGCAGCCTGATGCTAAATTTGGTATTTCTGCTCCTGAGTTATGCGAAGGTGTTGCTTCGGTTTTTAGCGATAGCAGTACAGCTCCATTAAGTGCAGTAGCGAGTTATGCTTGGGATTTTGGCAACGGCACAACTTCAACTCAACCTAACCCAACCGTTACCTATGCTACGCCGGGTAATTACACCGTTCGATTGACGGTTACTAATACACAAGGTTGTACCTCAGATATCGAAACTGCAACAGTGAAAGTGAATCTTCAACCGGTGGTTGATGCCGGATTAGAAAAAACGGTGAGTCAGTTTTCGAGTATTCAGTTAAGTCCAACGGTGAATAGTACCACGTTGAATTTTGCATGGACACCTGCAGCAACTTTAAATAATCCCAATAGTTTGAATCCAACGGCAACGCCATTGGATAACACTTGGTATAAACTCACTGCCACCGGTGATGGTGGTTGTTTTGCTACCGATAGTGTATTGATTAAGGTGTTGATTGCGATAACTATTCCGAATGCATTTTCGCCCAATAATGATGGTATCAATGATGTGTGGAATGTAAAAGGATTGTCTAATTATGGTAATGCAAGAATTGAAATTTTTGCAAGAAACGGACAGTTGGTGTATAAATCTACGGGCTACAATATACCTTGGGATGGTAAACGAAACGGACAGCCATTGCCCGCCGGTGTTTACTATTATATCATTGAGCCAAATGATAGGGGTTATGGTAAACTAACCGGATTTGTAACGATTGTACGATAAAATTTAATAAAATAAAATAATCATATAACGGCTTCCTTTTGGAAGCCGTTATGTTTTGATACAATGAACATGCCGCCCCTACGGGGCTTAATCATTTTATTATATATTTGGCTACCAATATACGGCTCCTACGGAGCTACGCTTATTTAAAATTTATAAACAAAGTATATAATGTGTTTTTTAGTGGGAATGGTTAGGCTTAATTTGCTGCACTCAGCACCAGCGGTGCTTCATGTTAATAGGAAACCGAAATGTTTAGCGTATTAGAGCCCCGTAGGGGCGGTTTGTTTTCTCCAGCAATTCATAATTGCATCAATAATTAATGTTCAAAAACTAAATAGTAATTTACCTGTCTTTGAAACTGACATGAAAAATAATGTTGAAATAGTAGATTGGTTTTGTTATTTATTGTAAAACCTTTGTCTGATATTATTCTCTTCAATTACTGTAAAAGCATTGACTAATTTTATCGTACTGCTTTCAAGTAGTTTTATCAATGCTTTTCCGGCAAATTCAGGACTATTGCCTTTCTCCCTAAAGAAAATCACTGACGGAGGATTTTCATTGGTGTACTTAAAAATTAATTCACCGTAATCACTATCAAAAGTGAGAATGATTAAATCAAGCTGTAATGCAATTTTCATTACTGCTTCGTCTGAAATTCCAGGAGCATCTTCTTGAATACTTTTTACGAAATACCCTTTTTGTCTTATTAATGCGGTACTTGGGGCAGGAAAATTTTCATTTGCTAAAAACATATTACGCCGAAATTGGGAAATATAATTCTTGCTGAATACAGTTTTTTAAATAGGCGAATACTGCCTTCAACGATTCAACTGTTAAAGTAGGGTATGATTCAAGAATTTGGGCTTCCGTCCAACCGGTAGACAATAATTCTAAAATTAATTCAACAGAAATTCTAGTGCCTTTAATGGTCGGCTTACCCAATAATACTTGGCTGTCAGATACAATATAATCTTGCCATTTCATAATGCAATCTACAATTTTCTACGCTTATTTCAATCCAAAGTAAAAAATGATTGCATTATCAACTCTTCAAAGAAAAAGCTTGCAAACTTGCTTTACGACTAGGTATCCAAGCAGCGGCTAATGCAATGCAGACAACAGTTACCGCTACAAGTACTACATCTGTCCATAATAAAGTAACCGGGTAATAATCAATAATAAATGTACCGCCACTTAACGGAATAAATTTATAGGTAATCTGTAGCCAACAAAATAAAACTGCTACTGAAATGCCTGTTCCTGCACCAATACCGGCCAACACCAAACCTTCGCTTAAAAAAATCCGTTGGATATAATTGTTGCTAGCACCCATCGCTTTGAGTACAGCAATATCTTTTTGTTTTTCTAATACCAACATGGTTAATGCACCAATCATATTGAAAGCAGCTACCACTAATATTAAAGAGAGAATACCATAGATGACCCATTTCTCCATCTGCATAATGCTGTACAAGCTTTGGTTTTGTTCATACCTTGTTTGTACCAGATAGTTGCTGCCCAATAATTGTTGTAGCGTTTTTTTTAATGCATCTGTTTTGGCAGGGTTTGTTGCTGTAACTTCTACCGCTGAATATTCATCCGGACCCAAATCCAACATATACTTTACAAATGCTAAATTGGTGAACACATATTTGTTGTCAAAGTCTTGCTGAATCATAAAAGTGCCGGAAGCATTGGCATTGTACGAATGCAGGGCATCGGTCCCCGAAAAAGTATTGGCAGAACGATTGGGCAAATAGACCGTTAAGGGATAAATGTTTTTGGTTGGGTCTGCACCAACAGCATTTTCAATACCGGCACCTAAAATAAGTTTAGGTTCATTAGATGTGCCGGCATCAAACTTGCCCCTTAAAATATGGCTTGGCACTTTGCTGTTGGCGGCAAAGGTTTCATCTACACCTTTTAAAAAAATGATCGATTGGTATTCGCCATTTACCAATACGGCTTTTTCTTCAGCGATAGTAACTGCCGATTTTACCACGGCCGTTTGTTGAATTTTTTTCAACTGTTCAGCAGTCAGTGTCATGTACTTTCCCTGTGCTGCACCAATTTTTATGTCAGTGTAAAAATCGGCATACAATCCTTTTACCAATCCTTCAAAACCATTGAAAACGCTGAGTACTAAAATCAAGGCAGCAGAGCCAACCGTAATGGCCAGCACACTAATCCACGCAATGATATTAATGGCATTGGTAGATTTTTTTGACTTAAAGTAGCGCCAGGCAAACAGAAAATTCAAGGGATTAGATTTCTTGGTTTATCACTTAGAACAATTCTTTATTCCGCTTTTGGGTCTGATGGATTAATAGTTTTAAACAGTTCTTCCATCTTAAATACATAGTCTAGCGTATCATCTAAATAAAACTGTAAAATAGGAATGCGGCGTAATTGGTGTTTTATCCTATCGCTTAATTCCCTTTTAATTTCCCAAGCCCGGTCTTCAATTTTTTTGAGGGTGGCGTTGGTGTCTGCTACTTGAAACAGACTCAAATATATTCTAGCTTCGAGCAAGTCAGGAGTTACTTTAACGTTGGCGATAGATACCATACCGTTGTCCATCATATTTAAACCCAGCCGTACAAA
>CALRUG020000102.1:0-11649 GCA_943371295.1 Synechococcus sp. UW140
TTCAAAGTAAAAGTGAATAAGTCTATTAATAAATTATTCAATAATTATCCTTCGGTTGAATACGCCATGCAGTTTACCGCTCCTTTAAGCAATGCCACTTATCAATCTTTGATACCCGCTTTAAAGCAAACGGTAGCTAAAATGAATCAGAAAAAAGGAGTAGACTATTTAATGCACCTAACACGATCCTCTTTCGCATTTGAGAACGATGCTACTTTGTATGGCAAGGATAAACGATTTTCTCCTGAACAAACGTTGTTTTCCGAATACAGCGATTGTGAAGACCGAGCAGCTTTCTTTTTTTATTTAGTGAAAGAAATTTACAATCTTCCCATGATTGTACTTTCTTATCCGCAACATGTAACCGTTGCTATACAATTTGATACGCCACAAGGGAATCCAATTGTATACAAGGGAAATCAATATTGGGTATGTGAGCCAACACCCCAATTAAAGAATTTAAAAATTGGACAAGGTATTCCTGCACTTAAAAAAGAAGCTTTTGAAGTGGTATACGAATACCAGCCAAACTATCGCTAATGGTTATTTTCTTCTGATTGTATGAATATATACTGGGGGCTGTAAATATTGATTGGCTTCTTTTAAATCATGAATTTTTCTAACGATGGGCATGCCTCTAACTACAGAGCCAAATGCAGCAAAGCCCAATCCATCCGCCATATTTTCTCCTCCAAAATCAAATCCGGTTTCGTCTTCAACCATAATAAAAAATTCAGGACCAGCAGAACCAGGCTCATTTCTTGCCATTGATATGGTTCCTTCTTTGTGTAAGATACCCGTTTGTTTAGTAGACTCGTGCGGAATCCCTTGAAGGCTTTGTGCCAATTGATTATTCGACTTCCAAATACCTCCTTGAACTAAAAAAGCTTTTGGGGCATTAGAAGGTTGATTATACATATTCAGCACACGATAAAAATTACACTTGTCGTAATATCCTGAATCTATATAAGCCAAAAACGCATTGGCGGTAAGCGGTGCTTTATCGGTATACAATTCTATTTCAATATCACCATAACCCGTTTCAATAATTACATGTGGCAATCCTTTCTTAGAAGGCTCTTTGCAGGATGCTATTAAAAGTAAGAAACAAATTGTGATCAACCATTTATTCATAGAATCATTGGTTAGCTGTTTACTTTGTTAATTCTAGAAGTGTTATTTGTGACTTTTGAATGGGGCTGAAATTATTGTCGGATACTAATAATATGCTTCTATTTCCATTGGGTAAAATCGGGCCAAAACTAATTCCTTCAATATTATCTGTATAAATACCAAGTTGATCCAAATTCATCAGCAAGGTTTTTTTAATGGGTTGGTATTGCGCAGGTGATTTTAATGATGCCAAATTAGAAACATCGGTTGCATTAGCATAATCGGCTAAAAATATTTTTATGCTACAAGGTATTCTTCCTGTTGAATAGGATCTCTCTAATACCAATAGCTGATTGTTTCCAATCCATAAGAATTCAGGAACACTATTAATTTTATATTCGTTAATAGGATTGGGAGCATATGCAACAGGGTCTAATTCATACGCAAATTGTTTGATGCACTGCTTGCTTTTACTATCAAAAGTATAGAATCGAATCATTGCACCATTGGGCTGTAATTCTGCTCTTGGGCCGTCTTCTTGTAAAGGCTCTTCTACATTTACCATTAATTGTTGGTAATTATTGATAAAGCTCATTCCTTCTAAAACCCCATTTTGTCTAGGTCCTTTTTCTTGTAAACTCATGTAAAGATTAGCAGGCATTTGCAGACTGTCTTTCCAAAATCCATTTCGGTTCACAAAGAAAACAGAAGGGTTGATTAAAATACTGTCTTTTCCTCTAATTGTCCTTTCTCCTTCACTACTCCAAACCAATAAATTATTGGTAGGATTGTACCGCATGCTTTCGGGATCTGGCGTTTTATATGGATTTTCTTTACTGCTAGGATAGGTTTTGCCTTTTTCATCCTTTAAATAAGAGCGCTTGGTGAATATAACTGTATCAATTTTATTTTGGTTGATGGCAATTTTAGCCCTGTAAAATCTTGCAGGATTTAAGGAAGAACGGTCATCGCATACCATATAAAATTGATTACTCTTTTCATCATAATCAATAGAAGATAGCCCCCCTACAGTCGTTTCCTGGTAGGTATAGTTATGCGGAATGGTATACGTATCTAAATAAGTCAGTTGAGCTTTTGTTGGGGTATAGTTTAAGGTTAATTGTTTAGTACTGGTACAAGAAACGGTAAGTGTAAAAAACAAAAATGCTATGCCTAATTTATCCTTCATAAAAAATATTCAGGCGGCAAATGTAGTAAAAATGGGCTACCATCGATTGACTCTAGCGTATTGAACCATCATAGCAGTATTTTTTAAATTCAATTTTCTAAGGATATTCCTACGATGCGTGTTGATGGTTAATACACTTAAATTGATAGCTTCTGCAATTTCCTGACTGGTTAACCCCTTACTTATTAGTGAAACAATTTCTTTTTCTCTCTTGCTTAATCCACCATCTTCCTCCTTTAATTGTGTTTGTAGTTCTTCGCCCCACATAAAAACATGATTGCCCGCTAGCACTTGTTCTATCGCCTCAATTAACTCGTCTGAAGAGAGGTTTTTGATAATATAACCCTTTACTCCCAATAGCCTACATTGATGCATGATATCGTTATCATTCTCCATACTTAGAATAATAATAGAGGCATTGGGGTATTTATTTAGGACTTTTTCGGCTACCTGGTATCCATTACCATCTGGGAAATGATAATCTAATAAAAAAATGTCTGGGCGCCTATCTTCATATAATTGAAAAGCATCTTTTGCAGTAAAAGCTTCTCCTACCCAGTTGATCCAGTCTTGTTCTTCTAAAACCTTTTGGATTCCTTCTGCAAAAATTTTATGGTCGTCGGCTATCGCTATTTTTGTTCTATTGGGCATGAGGAGGGTTTTTCGATCCGGATATTTCAATTACAATACTAGTGCCTTTTGTGTTTGAATCAATCAAAATTTTTCCATTTAAATACTCAACCCGATAGCGGATATTTTTTAGTCCTATACCCTCGGATAAATTGGGTTTAAATCCTATTCCATTGTCTTCTACTAACAAGGTAATAGTTTGATTGTTTTTCTCTTCCCATAAAGAAATATAGACTTCGGTAGCATGTGCATGTTTTTTCACATTATAAATAAGTTCAGAAACAATTCGATACAATCCCGCTTCAATAGACAATGGATACCTGTTTGCTACTGAACAATCTAAATGAGTGACGAACTCATTCGATAAGTTCCATCTTGCTACCGTCTTTTCTAGAATGGCCACCAGCCCCTTCTCGGGTAAATTTACTGGCATTAAATCATGTGCAATATTTCTTAAATCATCAATTGCCTCAGACAATTGTACATCTAGCCATGATTGATTGACGCTGTCTTGTTTTAGTTTGTTGAAAGCGCCTATCCGAATACTCCCCAGCAATCCCCCTAATCCATCGTGTAATTCTCTAGCCAACCTAGATCTTTCCTCTTCTTGCGCTTGAATAAGTCTATCAGCTTGTAAACTTCGCTCCAATGCCAATTCCTGTTGAACCTGTTCCCTTTCCTTTTTATAATAATTATATCGTTGGGTTAAGCCAAAAGAGAGAATGGTACTGTTTGCCAATATTCCCATAGCCGATCCATACTTGTTAATGAAGAAAACCCAACCCTCTTGAACATTGTATTGAGATAGAATATTCAAAATACTAAAGATGGCATGAGCCAAAAAGGCGGAGAGGAAAAACAAAGAAAGTGCTTTTGCTTTTTTATAACTCTTTATAATAAAAAACAAAACTGTTAGTGTAGAAAGCAACCACAAAATATTTGCAGCTGTTAACGTAAAATACCTAATCCAACCATTGGTTAAAGTAATATTACCAATTGAAAAAGTTACTAATAATAATAACAATAAAATTTGCAAAATCCTTGTGAATCCATTGTATAATGGTGTTTTTTCGGATGGTGTAAAAAATCTTCTGGCTAATTCTAGAATAAAAATAAAAGAAGTAGTGCTGAATATTGGTCTGGCTTTACTGGCCATATCGGGATAGTTTGGCCAAAAGAATTGGAAACCAATTCCCCAATTTGAAATTACCCAAAGTGCCGATGAGCTAACAAAAAGAATATAAAAGAAATGAATATTGTCTCGTAAAGATGCCCATAAAAACAAATTCAATAATACTAGAAAAATCATCCAGCCCAAAAAAATACCATAGGCCATTTTTTGATTAGACAAGTATTGTATCATATCTTTTTCGGCAATCAATCGAATGGGTATTTCTAAAGATTCTCCTTTTTTATCGACTTCAATTAATAGGCCTTGTGTAAACAATGGAATCTGAAACCAAAAGTCTGGATCATTTAATGATCTCTTCTTAAACTGAAAATAATCCCCCGATTCAAATACTAATTTGGGTTGATTGTTATTGATTAAATAAATCCTGATTTCATTGATATGTGGGTTGGCAATCTGTAAATATTTGCCAACCTGTTGAGAAGTATTAAAATAAATCCACCATTTGTGTTGAGAAAATCCTGGATTAAAAAACCCTGTTTCTATACTGTCTTTTTGAACCAATAAAGAAGCTATGGCTTTATTGGGGCTCAATTGTTGTTCATCGGCAAGCACATAAATTACTGGCTCTTGGTAATTGTTTTTGGTTTGGGTAATATTGAAAATCCAAAATACCAATCCTGCAAACAGCAATACGCTAACCACTAATGCAAAAAACTTATTGTTTTTTCTCATGAATAGCATTTATAAAAAGACAGCCTGCGGAACGTTTACTTTAAAAATAAAGGAGGATAAGTAGTTTCCCATTCGGTTGCTTTTTGATAATATTTTGCAGCCAACAAAATGGCTGCTTCTTGATATAAGTTACCTATAAAACTAATACTGGTGGGTAGTCCGGTTCTTTTATCGAATCCGGTTGGAGTACAAACAACTGGCTGACCAGTTAAATTCGTAATGGCCGATTGGTTTCCACTTCCTCTGGTAGGGCAAATTAGTACATCTACATTTGACAATGCTGCATGAACTTTTTGTTGCAGTTGGTAACGCATGCGGTTGGCATTTACATATTCAACTGCGGGCACCAATCGAGATACCCTAAAACTATTGGGCCAATCAAACGGTCCTTGTCTGGTTAGCTCATCATCTATATTTAACCTAGTCAACCCATCAAATGCAGCTGCAGATTCTG
Source organism: Synechococcus sp. UW140 (assembly GCA_943371295.1). Lineage (GTDB taxonomy): Bacteria > Bacteroidota > Bacteroidia > Chitinophagales > Chitinophagaceae > Sediminibacterium. The sequence goes on from CALRUG020000102.1 coordinate 5,251, forward strand.
CACTGATAATAACATCCATAATATTTGCCTTATAAACGGATGTATCTGGAAACTCAATAGGAACTAATTCTACACCCATTTTTCTAAATGATTCCAAAACCTTCCACTCTGTTCTTGACGTGTCTTTAATAAGGTCATAATAATTTTTTGCATACCCGATTTTTAATTTTTTAATATCCCCTTCTGGTTGATAGTTAAAAGGGATATTCACCGCAGACAAATCTAAACCGTCGGTTCCATGTATATAACTAAATACAATGGCGGCGTCTTCTGCTGATCTACATATTGGACCAATCTTATCTAAACTCCAACTTAATGCCATTGCACCAGTTCTGCTAATTCTTCCAAAAGTTGGTCTTAACCCAGTGGCACCACAAGTAGATGATGGAGAAATAATGGAGCCCCAGGTCTCCGTTCCAATGGCAAATGGAACCAAACCTGCAACTGTTGCAGAAGCGGAACCAGCTGATGATCCAGAAGAGCCTGATCTTAAATTCCATGGATTCTTTGTTCTTCCCCCATACCAATAATCTCCCATTGCTAAAGCACCTAATGTAAACTTTGCTACCAATACCGCACCCGCATCTTTTAATCGATTGTACACATATGCGTCTTCATCAATCAGTTGATTTTTATACGGAGCTGCCCCCCAAGTTGTCTTTGTTCCTTTAACCGCAAATAAATCTTTAAGACCATACGGAATGCCATGTAATGGGCCGCGATATTTTCCAGCAGCTATTTCTTCATCGGCCACTTTTGCTTGCTCTAGTGCAATGGACTCTGTTATTGAAATTACACATTGAAGACTATCGGCATACTGTTTAATTCGATCAATAAAGAATTGGGTAAGTGCTACAGAACTTATTTTCTTAGCCTTTATCAAAACAGATAATTCTGCAATACTGTAAAATGCCAAATCTGCTTTATTAGTGGGTAGCTGGATGTTTTTATTAAACTTCCATTTAATTGTATTTTGCTTTGTTTCAATATTCAATCCAGGAACTACAGGACTTTGCCATAAACTCATTGGCAGGCCGTTGTTCAAATTGGATTGATGCATGTCTTTATACACTTTTAGATTGTCTTTGATACCTGCATACATGGTATCCACTTCTTTATTGGTGTATTGCAAGTCAAAGAGCTTTGCTGCTGAAACAATATCTTGTTTAGCAATCGTGTCTTGTGCAAAAGAATCTAATCCAGTTAATAGTGCAATTAGCACAACATATTTTTTCATAAATAAATATTCAATTTTTTATTCTTCCATTTTGGCAAAAGTATTTCCTTTAAAAGGGTCTCCTGTTTCAAATCCCTTTTTAAACCAATACATTCTTTGTTTTGAAGTTCCATGAGTGAATGCATCAGGAACAATATAACCTTGACTTTGTTGTTGCAATCGATCGTCTCCAATTGCATTAGCGGCATTCAAAGCAGCTTCTATATCTCCAGGCTCTATAATATTTTTTAGTTGATTGGCATGATGTGCCCAAACCCCAGCTAAAAAATCTGCTTGTAATTCTAATTTTACAGAAAGCTGGTTGTATTCTTTTTCCGACAACTGCGATCGCATTCGTTGAACAGAAGCAGCAGTTCCATTTAGTTGTTGAATATGGTGTCCTACTTCGTGCGCAATTACATAAGCCATTGCAAACTCACCCGGCGCGTTGAATCTTGTAGATAGTTCTTCAAAAAAAGATAAATCAATATATACTTTTTGATCGGCCGGACAATAAAATGGACCCGAAGCATCACTTGCAAAACCGCAACCAGATTGTGTTTGATTGGTAAATAAAACCAGCTTGGGTGCATCATAGGTTTCACCCCTTTCTTGGTAGATGGAGTCCCAAACATCTTCGGTATAAGCCAGTACTACTTTGGTAAAAGAAGCCAATTTTTCTTCTGCTTCAGATCTGGGGGCCGTGTTCACCGTTGGAGCCTGTTGAATCACTTGATTTACAACAACTGCAGGATCTCCTCCTAATAAAAGATACAGTAAGCCGATGATGATGGTACCTATGCCTCCTCCGGCAATTAGACCCGTTCCGCTTCCTCTGCGGTCTTCAACATTATTGCTTTCTCGGCTACCCATCCAACGCATACCTACAAATTAACAATAAAGGATAGCTTGAACAATTATTTAGCCGGATTTTTACAAAGAACAATTGTTCTAGCAGAAAGAATAAATAATATTAAAATAAAATATGCTGCTGAGCCAATAAGCCAATAGAATAAAATAAAAATTAGAAAGAGGTAAACGGGGTACAGTAAAAATAAGCTGCCAAATAAAACAGAATCATAAAACACCGTTCGGCTTGTTTTTATATTTACTTGTTTTTGAAGAACCCGATAGAGTGGTTGATGCAAAAGTTTTCCAAGACCAGCTAGCAACTTAATTGGCTTATTTTTTAAAATGATTGAAGCAGATGGCGGCGTTAATATCAACTGTTCAAGCCGACTTTTTACTTCGGTATTAAAGTAAACCATGTTTTTAGGCCGATTCTCATAAGGCAATAATTGCTTTGCTAAAATAGGATTACCTAATGCAATCTGCACTGTTTTCCCCCATGAGTTAAAGCCATCATATGCAAGCCCTACTGGAATTATATGGAGTGGATTCTTTCCTTGATATTCTATGGCAATTCTGGCTGCTCCTTTTTTAAATGGTTGTAGCTGATTGGTCAGCAAACAAATTCCCTCAATAAAAATTAATACGATGCCATTTTTTTCAAGTATTTTTTTTGAGGCAGAGAAAGCATAATTATTCAGCACTAAATTTTCTTTACCCTCACTCAATCGATAAATAGGAATCATATTCAAAAGGCCTAATAAAAACCGATGGTATGGTTTATTAAATGCGTCACCTCTTGCTAAAAAATGAATTCGATGTTTAAAAAATGCCCCAATAATAATGGCATCCAAAAAAGAGTTTGGGTGGTTGGCTGTTATCAGAATCGGACCCTTTAGCTGTAGTACTTGTCTGTTTCTTATATATATTTTTCTACAGAAAAAAAATAATGCAATACGAATAATCGGCTTAAGTATTGAGTAAATCAATGACTTGTTTTTTATGGTAATCGTACAGTTACAAAAATATTTGCTCCCAATCCCAAACCTGCATTTTTGCCCAATAATGTGTAATATGCTTGAATAGTAGGAGTAATCATTCGATTGAGCTTTCTACCAACACTTAAATTAAGGGTTGCTGCATTAAAATTTTTATTCAATTGCAAGTTGGGATTAAATGCTGTGTTTACGCTTTGAGAAACCTGGTGAGATAATGATGCAGTTACAGATGTGTGCTTATTATACATTTTACCCATAGTAATTACCGCTCTATATTGATTGGGTCCATCTTGTGCATCTAAAAATCTTGAGTAGATAAATTCTACTATGGCGAATCCGTTTTTATAGGGTGTAAAAGAGTAGTTGGCCCCCAACATTACTGATTTAGACGCGTATCCTAAATAGGGGGTTTGAATATTTTGGTATGCCGGAATTCCAACACTTCCTCTGATGGTAAAATATCTTTTATAGTCTATAGAAGGAAAATGAACTGATAGACCAAGATTTACATCTGTAACACCCGATTTTGTTTCTGAGTTATTCCCATTTACCAATGTTTGTACCGCAAATGGAACGGTAACAGATAAATCAACTCTTCTGCCTAAACCATGTGATATATTTAAACTATAAGAGCTGGCTTGAAAATAATCACCAGGGGCATTGCTAATTAATTTTCCTTGGTCATTAAAATATTTAGAGGAGTAAAAATAATTAAAGGTTCCAGTAATCGCTGTTCGTTTTTTTCCAATAGGATAATCTGCATAAGCCGAATGGACGCTGCAGAATATACAGGCCATCATTAATATTATATAGCTAAATTTCTTTTGCATTAATTATCTTTTCTTTTTGCTTACCGCTTTTTCATTAAACCAAATACCTATAAATGAATTATGATAAACAGGAATTTCGTGTCCTAAGTCGGGAAAAATAAATAATTCACTTTTAGAGAGTGCATCAAATGGCAATTTGTTGTATGCAGCAATAGCGCTACCGGGAGCAATAAACTCATCCTGTAAACCAACTGCATACAATACCGGGCATTTAACTTTTGGCATGAAGTTCTGCAAGTCAAAATAATTAAAGGTTTCCAGCATTTGCTCTTCCGTAAAATCTGGGTTATCTTTCAAGTATCTAACAATTGCATCTGAAGGGAATGAAAGTTCTCTTTTATTTTTTCCTACTGCAAAACTGTTTTTCCAGTCTGCAAAAACCGGGTTACTTGCAATAACGGCATTAATTTTATCTGGCATTAATGCAGCTGTTATTAATCCCATTGTTGCGCCCTGACTTCCACCAAAAGCCAATACCCTATTCAGGTCCATGCCCATATGACCATGAGCATAAACAAATTCAACTGCCCTTACACAGTCCATATAAATTCCTTTGTAAACATAGGCGTCCTTGCTTTCTGCCTTAAGCATAATTTGCTCAATATTGTCTGGATTAAATTCCTTTTCGTATTTTTTATCTATCCCTCTAACATTTACTGAGAATGAAATAAACTCATCAAACAACAACGGCATTACTTCTTTTTTATATCCACCAAAGCCAATAATAACTGGATATTTTCCTTTTAATTTTGGTATTGATAAATAACCATAAAAAGGGAATTCATCCAAACCCTTCATGTCTACTCTATATACATCGTGGTATTTGGTGCTGTGTTCCTCGTCTCTTGAAATTTTATATTGAGGGTCTACTTTTGCTAAATCAATCATTGCGTTTTGCCAATATTCATCAAAGTCTGGTGGTAAATAATAAGGTGTTTTTATTTTTCCAATATTGTATCCAAAAGCGTATCGGGCAGTGTCGTCATAAGTAGAAGTATTGGTTGCTGCTCGCAAATTATAAACCCCTTCTTTTTTAGGTTTGGGTATTTCTATTTGGAAATTTTTTTGACCTTTTTTAGCAATTTTTAGTTTGACCTGGGTGGTACTAACTGTTTCTCCTAATTCTGTTTCAACAATAGCAGTAAATGTACCATCCTGCCTTACCTTATATTTATTTGCAATAGATACAGAATATTTAATTTTTTCACCATCATAAAAAACGCCGTCTTTTTTATAGGGTTTTAATTTGATGATCATTTCACCCTCTTCTTCTTCGGAAGCGGGTTCTGCATTTTCTGGTGCGTCTTTAACTTCGTCTGCGCTTAAAGATTGTCTTCCTGCTACACCCGATAAATTGTCTTTCGACCAATTGAGCGGAGGCGTGTTCACGATGGGTTCTTGTGCTAGTTCTGGCTTACGATCCTTCGATTTTCTTGGTGGTCCAATATAAGTAAAGCTTCCATCGTAACTACTATTGTAGTTGGTAAGCTCAACAGTCATTTTAATGGTATAAGTTCCTTCTTTAACAATCGGCACTTCAAAATTAGACACCAATGTCTTTTTAGCATTTACCCTTACGTCTAAACTATTTACCAATACCTCTTGATTAGCATTGTCTAATACAGTGTAAACCAAAGTTCCTTCTTGAGGATCTTTTAAATTATTGATAAATTGAATTTTGTATTTAACTGGAAACTTTTTATTGAATCTAGCTTTCTTATTATAAGGTAAAATATTAACTGTAACAGGGTCTTTGGCTTTCGTTTTTTGTGCCTTCCCCTCAACAAACCATACCGCCATTGCTACTATAAGTAGAAATGAAACTTTTATAATCTTGCTATTTTTTAGTTGGAAAATCATAATTAATTTTTCTTTTCTAAGAAGTTTGATTTCCGAATGTATAAGTTGATGGGCTCTTCTATAAACTTATACAAAATAATTGAGATAAGGGTTAGTATAAGTAAGTGAGAAAACAGTACCAGTGCTGTATAATTCAAGTGTTCCGATAACCACCAATATTCGTTTCTGTCTAACCATGCATAAAATTGATCTGCAGTATTATGCAACCAATCAGATGTTAATCTAGAAATGAATCCTAAGTGAATCAAGTATAGTATATAAGAGCTTTTCCCAACCAACTCTCCGGTCTTACTTCCTAAAATGGATTTCACAACAGAGTTTTCTTTGATCAAACCATAAAAGAAGGTTGCAATTGCAATAGGTAATAAAATATTATTCGTAAAAATACCAATTGGTTGGTATAACGCAAATGGCACTTCTTTACTGATTGGTTGATTAATCATTATTAGGTTCGTGCACGCTATACCTATGATTCCAAGCCATGTATACAAAGAAAAATTACTGACCGAGTCATCCGCTTTTCTTATAATCATTGCCAAAACCATTCCTGCAAAAAACTCAACCGTTCTTCCAAGAAAAGTGGAAATAAATAAGAATTTAAATGAATTAAAAAATCCATAGAAATCTACATTTCTAAATATTAAAA